>DATLUQ010000054.1 GCA_035533015.1 Gemmatimonadaceae bacterium
CTGTCTGGAAAATACGGCGTCGCCGCGGGTCGGGTCGGGCCGACTGTGGCGGTCCTCCTGGACTCTGCTGAGCAGGCCGGATTGTTCCGAGTATCCGGAAGTCGGAGCCGAATGGTCGAGCCGATTATTGGGCCCCCGGCGAAGGGGACTTCGTCCAGTACTCCTGCGGAATCGCGTAGCCCCCACGCCACTCCGTCTGTTGACGCCGTACCACGCTCAGGTGGAAGCGCGATTTCTGGTGGGCTCAACGTTCCAGACGCGATCTTCGGGATCTTCAGGGACTTGCCTCCTGCGGACACCCCGATCAGCACCAAGAAGCGAGCGGCGATGATCGCCGCGTTCACCGCGACCGTTAACTGGATCTATCCGGAGGAAGAAGCAGGGACCTAGAGACAGAAAAGCCCGCTCGCAGGCGGGCTTCCTGAAATAAGACCTACGGGGACCGTCTGATTTGGTGAGGTCGGCCGACCGATCTAATGACGACGAGCGCGAACGATTGCAACGGGTGTAAGAGCCCGCCGAGTCGCAAGCTAAGCAGGTGCTGGGGTATACACCAGTACCTGCCCTCCCCCTAGGTCGCCCTTCTGCGTTTCCGCTTCTTGGTCGGAGCAGTCATCTCCGACTTCTTCACGGCAATGATGCGCCGTGTCAGGTCCGCCATTCGATCAAGCGACGATGCCCCCGGCGTGGGTTGCGCCGGGGGTTCGTTATTTCGGGTTCTTGCCACGTCGTCTCCGACCTCTGAGTAAGTGTGGCTTACTTCTTTTCTCACGTCGTAGCGGGTTGCATACCCCTGCCGATCAACTGCGCGTAGGTCAGGCGACGCCCCACAATATCCTTGACCACGGCGCTGAACCGTCCGTGCTCGCTCTCGCCCCGGATGTTGTACCGGAAGACGGCCTCATGGACATACCGGAACAGGTGGAACGGGTCCACGCTGATGTAGGTGCCTTTGATTCCACGCTTCAAGACCGACCAGAAGTTCTCGACGCTATTGGTATGGACGACGCCCCGGACGTATTCCTTGGCCCGGTGGTTCACGGTGTCGTGTTCGTACGCCTTCCCCAGTCCGCGCTGGTAGTTGTTGGACTCGTCGGTGTAGACGGTGGACCCCGGCTCGATCCGCTGGTGAATGGCGTTGCTGATCGGATAGGCGCCCACGAACCGCATCACCTCGGCATGCACGCGGCGCTTCCCGCGCACGGAATCCCGCTCGACGGCTCCGAAGACGCCGGTCTTGTTGGTCGGCCCCCGGCCCTTGATGACGCGGCGACGGCGCTTCTTGTGCATGTTCTCCGCAATCCCGCCGACGTAGGTCTCGTCCATCTCCACGACGCCCTGCATCTTCTGGAAAGTTGGAGTCTGCATGGCGAGGCGGATACGTGCCAACATGAACCACGCGGTCTTCTGGGTGACCTTGAGGTCGCGGGCGAGTTCGTACGAGCTGATGCCGTTCCGGCAATTCGCCAACATCCACAGGGCGGGAAGCCACTTGTCCAAGCCAAGGGGCGAGTCCTCGAAGACCGTCCCGACCTTCACCGAGAACTGCTTTCGGCAGTCGCGGCACTTCCAGATGGAGCGGGACTTCAGGAAGGACGGCTTCTCGGCGTCGCAATGCGGACAGCGGACGCCAGCGGGCCAGCGCATCTCGACCATGAAGGCCAAGGCACGGTCCTTGTTGGCGAAGTACAGCACAGCTTCGCGGAGCGAGGTGGGCGATGTAGTATTGGTCATGCCTTGAATCTAGGGCGCAACCTTGGGTGTGTCAAGTATATTATTGCCCAAGCTAACGGCGCCCCGAAATGCGTGCAACGCCGCGATTTGACACGACTTGGGCGATTCCGTTAACTTCGCAAGTTCACAACGTTACGCGCGTATCCGGCGCATCGGCGCCGATGCTCTTACCGTGCGGGGACTGGGGTCCATGGAATTGCGCGAATTCTTCAGCGAAGACGCGATCAAGCTGGAAATAGAAGGCACCACCAAGGACGACGTGCTCAAGGAGCTGATCGGCCTCCTCAAGCTCGACGAGAAGTCCGACGGCATGCTCTTCAAGATGCTCAAACGGCGCGAGAATCTTGGCTCGACGGGGATCGGTCGCGGCATCGCCATCCCACACTGCCGCTCGCTCGTCGTCAACAAGCTGCGCGTCGCCTTCGGCCGCAAGCGCGAAGGGCTGGACTTCAAGGCGATCGACGAGAAGCCGGTCCATTTCTTTTTCCTGATCGTGGCGCCTCCGCTCGAGGTCTCCAATCAGTACTTGCCGGTGCTGGGAAAGATCGCCCAGTTCAGCAAGGAGCCCGACGTGCCGGGGCGTCTGATGGAGATCACCGAGCCCAAGCAGTTCCTGGCGCTGCTCGAAGAGAAGGGCGTCTAAGCCTTCAGCGGTTGGCGGGCGCCAGCAGCACCCACATCACCGCGAACACGGCGACGATCAGAAAAAGCGCGTAGACCACCCCGACCGCGGTGGTTCGCCATACCGCGGCGCGCTCGCTCACGCCGTACGCGGTCTGCACGCCGCGCACCAGGTTCCAACTGGTGTACACGAGGCCCCCCACAGAGGCCACGAAGCCGAGCAGGAACGACCCAGCGAAGCTCAGCAGCGCCAGCGCCGACAGCAGCAGAAACAGCGCGGAGTGCACCTCGAGCCCGTACACCCAGTTGGCGCGGAATCCCGGCATCTGTCGCCGGAACGCGGCCTGCATCAATCCGGCCGAGAGGGGCATGAGCAGCAACAGCGCGATGGGGAACGCAAAGGCCAACGCGCGCGTCAACGGCCCGGGGTCGCAGAGTACCTCGCTCGCTACGTGGAGAGCCCCGACCGCCTCGGGGGAGAGTCCGGCCGTGGTGCCCGGGGTGCCCGCGACCCCGAGCAGCGCAGACAGCCCGGACGCGTCACCCTTCGATCCGGCGCACGTCGCGGCGACGTCGGACGACGGCACCGCGGCCCTTCGCTGCTGGAGAGAGGTGAGCGCGAAGAAGGCCGTCGCCAACACGGGGAGCACCCAGACGAGCGGCAGGTGGTCCGCCGGGCGCCCCGCCAACTCCTCACGGGTGAGCGACCCCGGATGGAACACCAGCGCCCGCAGCGTCGCCGCGACGCGCCCCCACCCCCGCGCGGGCTCGCCGGTCACTCCCTCACTCCCACTCGATCGTGGCCGGGGGTTTGGAACTCACATCGTACGTCACGCGATTCACGCCACGCACTTCATTGATGATGCGATTGGAGATCCGCGCCAGCACGTCGTGCGGAAACGGAAACCAGTCGGCCGTCATGCCGTCGGTGCTGGTCACGGCGCGGAGCGCCACCACGTTCTCGTACGTGCGATAGTCGCCCATCACACCCACGCTGCGAATGGGCAGCAGCACCGCGAACGCCTGCCAGATCTCGTCGTACAGCCCGGCGGCGCGAATCTCCTCGAGGTAGATGGCGTCGGCCCGGCGAAGCACGTCGAGCGCTGGCTCGGTGACCGGTCCGAGGACGCGAATGCCCAGCCCAGGCCCCGGAAAGGGGTGGCGTCCCACCATCTCCTCGGGCAGCCCGAGCTCCCGCCCCACGTTGCGCACCTCGTCCTTGAACAGTTCCCGCAACGGTTCGATGAGTTTGAACCGCATGTCGGGCTTGAGCCCGCCCACATTGTGATGCGTCTTGATCGTCACCGACGGGCCGCCGCTGGGGGAAGCCGACTCGATCACGTCGGGGTAGAGGGTGCCCTGCACCAGAAATTCGGCGCCCCTGGCGTGGAGGTCGGTGGCGTCCTCGAACACGTCGATGAACGTGTGCCCGATGATCGTGCGCTTCCGCTCGGGATCCTCGACGTTCGCGAGCGCGTCGAGAAAACGCCGCGACGCGTCAACGGTCACGAGATCGATGGCCATCTGGGCGCGGAAGGTGCGCTCCACCTGCTCGCGCTCGTGCTGGCGCAGGAGCCCGGTGTCCACGAAAACGCAGGTGAGCTGGTCGCCGATCGCGCGGTGCACGAGCGCCGCGGCCACTGCCGAATCGACGCCCCCGGAGAGCCCGCAGATCACGCGCGCGCCGCCCACGAGCTCGCGTACCCTGGCCACCTCATCCTCGATGAACGTGCCCGGCGTCCACGACGCCTCGGCGCGGCAGATCGCGAACAGGAAGTTCGCGATGATGTCGGTGCCGCGCGCGGTGTGGGCCACCTCGGGATGAAACTGCACCCCGAACAGCGGGCGCGTGACATGCCGATACGCGGCGATCGGCGAGTTGGCGGTGCGCGCGATGGGCAGGAACCCCTCGGGCAACGCCGTGACCTGATCGCCGTGGCTCATCCACGCCGCAAACGACTCGGCGCGCGCGAACCCGGCGAACAGCCCCGTATCTTCGAGCACTGATACATCGGCCCGGCCGTATTCACGGTGCGGGGCGTGGGTGACCTCGCCGCCGGCGACGTGGGCGATGAGGTTCATGCCGTAGCAGACGCCGAGCACCGGGGCGATGTCGAGCACTGCGGGGTCGAGCGTGGGGGCGCCGGCATCGTATACCGAGTTGGGCCCGCCGCTCAGAATGATGCCCGTGGGATGCCACTCGCGGATCCACTCCGCGGTGCGCGTGGGCGGGTGGATCTCCGAGTACACCCGCGCCTCGCGCACTCGCCGCGCGATGAGTTGGGTGTACTGCGAGCCGTAATCGATGATCAGGATGCGGGAAGGCACGGAGCGCTGGGTCGGGACGAAGGTCGAAGGGGCTACCGCTTCCACTCGGCGGGATCGAGGGTCAGGAACTCCACGTTCTTGGTGTCGAGGTCGAGGATCGCCGCTTGGGGCGTGCCGTGCAACCATCCGCACGCTTCGCCAGGATTGAGGATGAGGGTATCCCCGCGCGTCTTCATCTCCTGCTGGTGCGTGGAGCCGTGCACGACGACGGTGTGCGATTCGAGCGACCGCTTCTGGACGTCGCCGATGTCGTGCACGATCAGGATGCGCTGGCCGCCCACGTCGAAGCTGTGTGGCGATTCGAACAGTTCCAGGCCCAGTCCCGCGCTGGCGCGTGTGCGCAGGCCTTCGGGATCGCCGTCGTTCCGGCCGAACACGCCGGCCAACGTCACGTGCGCATCCTCGAACGGCTTGAGAACGAACGGCGAGCAGAAATCCCCCGCGTGCAACACCATGCTCACGCCCGCCGACGCCATCTGACGCAGCAGTTCCGCCACCGCGGGTACGCGGTCGTGCGAATCGGCCATCACGCCTACGCGCATCACTGCCTCCAGTCTGGGTGGTCGACCTCGCGCCGCACGAGATCTTCGTACGATTCCCGTTCGGTGACCACGGCGAACCGGTCGCCGTCCACGAGCACTTCGGCCGGCCGCCGCCGGCTGTTGTAGTTGGATCCCATCACCGAGCCGTAGGCGCCGGCGTCGAACACGGCGAGCAGATCGCCCGCCGCCGGGTCGTCCATCGTGCGGTCGAGGGCCAGGAAATCCCCCGTCTCGCACACCGGGCCCACCACGTCCAGCACGCCCTGGCCGTCGGCCGGGCGCACCATCTCGATCCTGTGATATGCCTTGTAGTATGATGGCCGGATCAACTCGGTCATCCCGGCGTCGACCACCGCGTATTCCCGCCCGCCACTGTGCTTGCGGTAGAGCACACGGGTGAGCAGCACGCCGGCGTTGCCGACGATGAACCGCCCCGGCTCCACCACGAGATCGAGCGCGGTGGCCCGCGCCACGGGAAGCACCGCCGCCGCGAACTCGTCGAGGTCGATGGGCGTCTCGTCGGCGTAGCGTACGCTCAACCCGCCCCCCACGTCCAGGTGGCGCAGGGTGTCCACCCCGGCGCCACGGACGGCGGCACAGAGCTCGGCCAGCCGCGCGGCCCCCGCGCGGTACGGTTCCACGTGCGTCAACATGGACCCGAGGTGCATGTCGAGCCCGGCCAGCGTCACGCGCGGCAACCCGGCCGCCACCCGCGCCACGCGCAGCGCCTCGTCGAACGGAATGCCGAACTTGTGACCGCGTTCCCCGGTCTTGATGTAGTGGTGCGCGGCGTCCACGGTCACCTCGGGATTGACGCGCAGCGACACGCGCGCGTCGACCCGCAGTTCCGCGGCGATGCGGTCGATGGCCCGCACTTCGGCCTCCGACTCGGCATTGATCAGCGCGACGCCGGCGGCCAGTGCCTCACGCAGTTCGTCGTCGGTCTTTCCCACCCCGCCAAAGATGATGTCATGGCCGGAGAACCCCGCCCGCAACGCGCGGTACAGCTCGCCCCCCGACACCACGTCCACCCCGCTCCCCATCTCGCGGAGCAGCCGCAGCAGGGCGAGGTTGGAATTTGCTTTGAGCGTGTAGTGCACGCGGTGCGCCACGGGGGAGAGCACCGCGTCCAATGCCCGGTACCGTTCACGCACCAACGCCGCGCTGTACACGAACGCCGGCGTGCCCGCCTGTTCGGCGATGCGCGCCAGCGGCACGCCCTCCGCCAGGAGCGTCCCGTCGACGCGCGGAAAACCGGCGGTCAGTACGCCTTGGCCCATACCGCCTCGGTGCTGGCCGGACGCCCGCACCGGAGACAGGTCTTCGGCGCGTCCGCCGATCGGAATTCCTCGTCCGGGAGCACCCGGATCGTCGCCTTGGTGTCGGCCTTGATCTGGGCTTCGCACGCCCCGTCGCCGCACCAGCCCGCGTACACGAACCCCCCTTCCCCCTCCATCAGCTCGCGGAACCGATCGTAGGTGATGGGTTCACGAATGCTGTGCTGCTCCCGCCGTTCCCGGGCCACGATGAGCATGTCAGCCTGGATGCGCGACAGCAGTTCGGCCACGTCCTCGCCCAGCGTGTCGAGCGAGGCCGGGCGCTTCTCGCGCGTATCGCGCCGCACGAGCACGACCTGGTTCTTGTCCAGGTCGCGGGGGCCGATCTCCATGCGCACCGGGACGCCCCGCAGTTCCCACTCGAAGTACTTGGCCCCCGGCTTGATGCCCTCACGGGCGTCGACGTGTACCCGCAGGCGGCCAGGTTCGCGCTGCTCCCACGCGCCGAAACTCTCCACGATCCGGTCGGCCGCCTCGAGCACGCGCACGCGGTCCTCGTCGGTCTTGTAGATCGGAACGATCACCACCTCGATCGGCGCGAGCAGCGGCGGCACGCGCAGTCCGACGTCGTCCCCATGCGTCATCACCAACCCGCCGACGAGCCGCGTCGAGACACCCCAGCTCGTGTTCCAGGCATATTCGATGCTCCCCGATTCACTCTGGAACTTGAGGTCGAACACCTTGGCGAAGTTCTGTCCGAGGTCGTGCGACGTGCCGGCCTGCAGCGCCTTGTTGTCCTGCATCATCGCTTCGCACGAATACGTGCGCACCGCCCCCGCGAACCGCTCCGAGTCGGTCTTGCGGCCGGTGACCACCGGCATCGCCATCCACCCTTCCATGAAATCGCGGTAGACGCCCAGCATCTTGCGCGCCTCGGCCTCTGCCTCATCGTGCGTGGCGTGCGCCGTGTGCCCCTCCTGCCACAGGAACTCCAGCGTGCGCAGGAATAGCCGCGTGCGCATCTCCCATCGCACCACGTTGGCCCACTGGTTGATCAGCAGCGGCAGGTCGCGATAGCTGTGCACCCACTTGGAGAACATCTCGTAGATGATGGTCTCCGAGGTGGGCCGGATGACGAGCGGCTCGTCGAGCTTCTTGCCCCCGCCGTGCGTGACCACGGCCGTCTCCGGTGCGAATCCCTCGACATGCGCGGCCTCGCGCTGCAGAAAGCTCTGTGGGATGAGCAGCGGGAAGTAGGCGTTCTGGTGGCCCGTCGCCTTGAACTTGTCGTCCAGCGCACGCTGCATCCGCTCCCAGATGCCGTAGCCGTTGGGGCGGATGACCATGCAGCCGCGCACCGGCGAGTAGTCGGCCAACTCGGCCTTGAGCACCGCCTCGTTGTACCACGCGCTGAAGTCCTCGGCGCGGGTCGTCAGCTTCTTGTCGTCAGCCATGCGTGGGTTGCGGTGGAGGGAGCCGGCTCACACCAGCCGGCCTTCGGTCAATCTAACGGCTCGCTCTTCACCCGAGGCGAGGGACTTGAGGATCAGCGTGTGGTCTTCGCGCACGATCACGGCCTCCGGTGCTCCAGCCGCCGCGGCCGCCTTGAGCTGCCGCCCAAGCTGCTGGGCGCGGAGCGCGTATTCCACGCTCGCGCCGCCACGGCGGAGCACCTGGGCCACTCGCATCGCCTCGGCAAGCTGCGCCGGCTCGCCGTACGCCACCCAATAATCGGGCGCCGTCGATTCGGCTCGCATGAGTCCCCGGGCGCGGAGCAGTTCGCCCAACACCACGTCGCCCATGCCGAAGCCAAGCGCCGGCAGGTCCACGCCGCCCAGCGACTGGAGCAGCGTGTCGTACCGCCCACCGCCGCAAATCGCCCGGAACTCCCCGTGCGCGTCGAACAACTCGAAGACGATGCCGGTGTAGTACGCCAACCCGCGCACGATCTTGAGATCCAGATCCACCCAATCGGCCACGCCCATGGCGGCCAGGTAGCCAAAGTAGCGGTCCATCTCGGCGAGCCGCTCCGCCACCGCCGCGTCGCCGCCGTACTCGGATCGCAGACCGTCGATCGATACGCGCCCGCTTAGACCGACCACGCGCTCAACGGGCCCCTCGGCGAGCCCGAGGCCGGCCAGCTTCTCGCGCGACACCTCCAGCGGCTGCCGCTCGATCTTGTCGAGCACCGCGAACACCCCCGGGGTCTGGTCCTCGCTCACGCCGAGGGTGGCGAGCAGCGCGCGCAGCAGCCGGCGGTCGGACACGCGCGCCCGCACGTCGTTCTGCGTGAGGCCTGCCGTGCGCGCGATCTCGATGGCCACGGCGAGCAGTTCCGCATCGGCCGTCACGTCGGGCTCGCCCACCAGGTCCACGTTGAGTTGGAAGTGCTCGCGCAGCCGCCCCTTCTGCTGGCGCTCGTGGCGGAACAGCTGCGGCACGCTGAACCAGCGCACGGGTTTGCGCAGGGCGTTGGCCTTGGCGGCCACCATGCGCGCCAACGTCGGCGTCATCTCCGGCCGGAGCGCCACCTCGCGCCCGCCCTTATCGGTAAAATTGTATAACTGCCCGACGATCTCGTCCCCGCTCTTCTTGGTGTACAACTCGAGCGGCTCGAGCGGGGGCCCGTCGTACTCCACGAACGCGAACCGGCGGGCGACGTCCCGCCACGTGCGCAGGATGTACGCCCGTTCGGCGAACTCTTGGGGGTAGAAATCCCGGAATCCGGGAAGGGCGCCTTTGGCCATTCCTAAAGCTATTGGGCAAGCGGAGATACGTGCAAGCGCGCCATGGCGTCGCCCACCGTGTGGAAGGACCCCGTGACCAGCACCGTTGCTCCCTGTTCCGCCCCCAGGGCCAGCGCCCGGTCGAAGTCCGGCTCCACGGCGAACGGCAGCTGTTCGCGACGCGCGAACTCCGCCACCTCCGCCAGGTCCCAGGCGCGGCTCTCCGGGGCCGTGGGCGCGTTGGTCAACACGAATCCGGCCACCTGAGCGCGCAGGGCCAGCAGCATGTCACGCCATTCCTTGTCGCGCAGGGCGCAAACCACCGCCACCACCGGCGTGGGGGGACGCACCCGGGACAGGGTCTGGGACAGGACGCGCGCGCCGTCCGCGTTGTGCGCCACGTCGAACAGGTACCGGCCCAGTTGCTGGAACCGTCCGGGAATCGAGATCGCGGCCAGGTGCGCTTCGGCGTCCGCCAGCGACACCGCATAGCGCGGTCCGGCCGCGTCGAGCCACTCCAGCGTGAAGGCGAGGTTCGGCGCCTGGTGCACCCCGGTGAGCGGCGTGCGCAGCCGGCGCCGGTCGCCCAGCGCCGCGAGCGTGAACTCGGTGCCGTGCGCATCCACCCGCAGGTCGTCGATGCGTGTGCGTTCGGCCACCACCCGCACGCTCGAAGCACCAGCCTCCCGCGCCAGGCGGGCCAGCAGGGCGCGGATCTGCGGATCGGGCTCGCCGATCACCGCTGGACGCCCCGGCTTGAAGATCCCCGCCTTCTCGGCGGCAATCGCTTCCAGGGTGTCGCCCAGGTACTCCATGTGGTCGAACCCGATCGACACGACGCCGGCCGACACCGGATCGACCACGTTCGTCGTGTCGAGACGGCCACCCAACCCGGTCTCGATGAGCGCCACGTCCACCGCCTGTTCCCGAAAGTAGGCGAAGGCGAGTACGGTCGTCGCCTCGAAGAAGGTCGCGCCGATGCGCTCCACGAGTGGCGTCCACCGCTCCACAAACTCCACCACGCGCTCCCCGGAGATCGGCGCGTCGTCGGCCACGATGCGTTCGCGGAAGTCCACGAGGTGGGGCGAGGTGTAGGTGCCTACGCGCAGTCCCTTGGCACGCAGCAACCCGGCGGCCGTGGCCACGGCGCTCCCCTTGCCATTGGTTCCGGCCACGTGCAGCGCCGGCACGCCCCGATGCGGGTTGCCGAGCGCGTCGAGCAGTGTGAGGGTCCGCTCCAGGCCGAACTTGTATCCGCCGGTTGTGCGGGCAAAGAGATACTGGAGCGCGGCTTGGTACTGGGTCAGGTCGACGTCCACCCCGAGGCCGCCGGTTTCCCGGTCATGTGACGGAGCAGCTGGCTCACCGTCTGCTTGAGTTCCTTGCGGTGCACGACCGTATCCAACATGCCGTGGTCGAGCAGGAATTCCGAGGTCTGGAACCCCTCCGGGAGATCCTGGCCGAGGGTCTGTTTGATGACGCGCGGGCCGGCGAATCCGATCACGGCGCCCGGCTCGGCGATGATCGCGTCGCCGAGCATCGCGTAACTGGCGCTCACGCCTCCCGTGGTGGGATTGGTGAGGACCGAGATGTACGGAATGCGCCGCTCGGCGAGTTGGGCCAGCATGGCCGCCGCTTTCGCCATCTGCATGAGCGAGAGCACGCCTTCCTGCATGCGCGCGCCGCCCGACGCCGAGACGATGATGAGCGGGTACTTGCGTTCGAGCGACCGCTGGCCGAGCCGGGCGATCTTCTCGCCCACCACCGAACCCATCGACCCCCCCATGAACGCGAAGTCCATGACGCCCAGGTTCACCGGTGCGCCGTCCAGCATGCCGCTCGTGGCCAGCAGGGCATCGCTGTCACCGGCATTCTTCGTGGCCTTCTTGAGCCGCGCCGGGTACTCGGGAAAGCCGAGCGGGTCGGTGGAGCGCAGATCGACTTCGAGTTCCTCGATCGTGCCGTCGTCGAGCAGGATGGCGGCGTACTCCTGGGCCCGGATGCGCCGGTGGTGGTCGCAGTTGGGACAGACGTTGAGATTCCGCACAAACTTCTCGCGGATGTCCGTATGGCCGCATGCTTCGCACTTCTCCCACGCGTCGGCTGGGATCTCGAGTTTCTCCCGCCGCGGCTGGCGGGCCTTCTTTTCCTTCCGGAACCAAGCCATTGGTCAAATCTGGTAGCGGTGGCGAGGGGGGGGAAGAGGCCCGCCCTAGAGAGCGATCTGCGCTTCCCCGCCCCCGCCCCGCCCCTCGCTCGATATCCGCGCCAGGACGCCCACCGCCAGCCAGCAGGAGAACATGAATGATCCCCCATAGCTGAAGAAGGGCAGCGGAATCCCAGTGACGGGGGTGAGGCCGAGCGTCATGCCCACGTTCTCGACGACGTGGGTGAGCCAGAGCCCCAGCAGGCCGAAGGCGACGAGGCTGCCGTACGAATCACTGGCCCGGGCGGCCACGCGCACCACGCGGTAGAACAGGAACGCGAACAGGGCCAACGCGATGGTGACGCCCACGAACCCCAGTTCCTCGCCGACCACCGCGAAGATGAAGTCGGTGTGCTGCTCCGGAAGGAAGGCGAGGCGTTTCTGCGTGCCCATCGTGAACCCCTTGCCGAACCAGCCCCCCGACCCGATGGCTACCTGGGACTGGATCACGTGGTAGCCCGTGCGGAGCGGATCGCTGGACGGATCGAGGAACACGCGCAGCCGCGCCTGCCGGTACGGCTGGAGGTGGGCCCAGAGCAGCGGCGCGATTCCCCCCGAGACGACGTTCGCGCCCACCAGGAACACGCTCTCCCATACATAGGGCTTATACCAGATTACTAACGCCAACAGGAGCAGGAACCAGGCCCCCCAGAGGCTGGTGCTGAACGCCAGGACGAGGCTGATCACGGGACTGGCAACGAGCACGAGCAGCTCCCAGCTCACGCCCGCCCAGAACAGCATCGTGAAGAAGATGCCGACGAATACGATGCCGGTACCCAGGTCGGGCTGCAGCATGATCAGCACCCACGGAATGCCCACCACCAGCGCCGGCTTCCACAGCTCGACCAGCGACTTGGGGGCCTGACGATTGGCCGCCAGCACCTTGGCGAGCATCATCACCACGGTGATCTTGGCCAGCTCCGAGGGCTGGCCCAGGCGCACGCCACCCATGGCCAACCAACTCCGGGAGCTGGCCGCCGTGCCCGATCCCTTGCCGACGAACAGGAGCAGCAGGAGCACGGCCGTCGTGGCGACGTACGCCGGCAGGGTGGCCCACTCGAGCAACCGCACCGACGCGCGGCTCACGAGATAGGCGCCGCACAGCCCGAGCACGAACCAGGCAATCTGCTGGCGGTAGAGATGGGCCACCACCGTCGGCACGTCGGTCTGCCCCGCCGAATACACGATGGCGATGCCGTAGGTCGACAGCACGATCGCCGTTGCCACCAGGGGCCAGTCCAACCGGATGCGACCGCTGGTCCTCATCCCCCCGTCTCCACCAGCGTGGTGGGGGTGGTCTTGAGATAGTGGCCGATGATCGACGACGCAACGTGCGCCGCCCGCGTGCCGTGGCCGCCGTACTCGAGCATCACGGCCACCACGATCTGGGGGTCATCGGCCGGCGCGAAGCCGGTGAACCAGGCTTGATTGAGTTCGACCCCATTACGCCGGACGCCGCTCTGCGCCGTTCCGGTCTTGCCGGCCAGCACCACGCCCTTGATCTGCGCGCTGGCCGCCGTGCCTCCAGCCTCCACCACGCCCATCAGCGCCGCACGCAGCGCCTGAAGCTGCTCTGGCGGCAGCGAGAAGATGCGCGTGCGTTGCGGCGCCATCGTCCGGATTTCCGGCGTCGCCTCCATGCCGTCCTCAGCCAGGGCCGTGTAGAACCTGGCCATGCCGAGCACGGTCTGCGAATTCTCGCCCTGCCCGATCGCCATGTTCATCACCGTGGCGCCCTGTGTCCAGCCGCGGGGCCCGTACTTCTCGTCGAAATACTTCACGCGGTCGGGGAACCGGGGGCGGCTGTCCTCGGGCAGGTCGATGCCGCTGGACCCGTTGAACCCCAGCTGCAGGCCGCCGGCGATCAGGCGGGTGAGCCCGATCCGCAGGCCCAATTGGTAGAAGTAGACGTCGCAGGACTTCTCGATTGCCTGGCTAAGGTCGAGCGCGCCGTGGCCCGAGGCCTCCCAGCAGGCCCAGTACCGGTCGCCGTACTTGAAGCGTCCGGTGCATGGCTGGGGCATGCGGCTGTCCATCGTCACCAGACTGTCTTCGAGTCCGATGACGGCGGTGGCGAGCTTCCAGGTGGATCCCGGCGGGTAGGTGCCCTGCGTGGCCTTGTTGTAGAGCGGCGTCCGCGGGTTGGCGAGCAGAGAATCGTAATAAGCGATGGACACGCCGCCCACGAATCGATTGGGATCCCAGCTCGGTCCGCTGTACAGCGCGATCACGCCGCCCGTGCGGGGATCGAGCGCCACCACCCCGCCGCTCAGCGAGTCGCCAAACAGCTGCGCGATGTACTCCTGCAGGTCGAGGTCGATGTTCGTGTATAGGGGCGTGCCCTGCTGCGGCGCCAGATCCTCGCGCGCCCCCACCTCGCGGACCACTCGGCCGCGGGCATCCACCTCCACGAACCGGCTCCCCTCGCGGCCGCGCAGCGTGGTCTCGTACTGCCGCTCCAGCCCCTGCTTGCCCACGAGCTGCCCGGGCTTGTAGCCGGCAAAGGCCGGCGAGGCCAGCTCGGAATCGCTGACCTCGCCGATCGTACCGACGAACGCCGCCACCGCCGGGCCGTCCGGATAGTAGCGCTTCGGCGAGGACTGGATGATCAGATTGGGGAAGTCGATGCGGTGCTCCTCGAGCACCGAGATCTCCTCGAACGTGGCGTCGGGCAGGATCACGGTGGGCCGCACCGGGCTGCGCCGGTACCGCCGGACGGCCGCGTCCATCTCGCCGCGGCTCAGCGGCACCATCTCCGCCACGCGCTGCAGCGTGCCGCGCAGCGAATCGAGCGATTGCGGCAGGAGCGACACGGTGTAGCCCACCACGTTCTCGGCGATGATGCGTCCCGTGCGATCCACGATGTTGCCCCGCGGTGCCGGCAGCGGCACTTCGCGCAACCGGTTCTCTTCCGAGCGCAACGCCCATTCCTGGTTGCGGATGATCTGCGTGCGGAAGAACGCGGCCATGAGCACGGCGAACGCCCCACCCATGAACAGCAGCGCCACCCGCGCACGCCGCGCCACCTCGTTCGGGTGAAAACTCATCGCGGCCGCGCCTCGGCCGGGTCGAGCGGCCGCAGGATCGCCAACACCACCACACCCACCACCGCCGTGAACGCCGCCGACAGCACCGACCAGAGCAGGATCTGCGCGAGGGTCTGACCCAACGACATCGTGTGCCGGGCCAGCGCGTACAACACATCGAACGCCCACTTGCCGAGGAACAGGAAGGCCGCGTTGATCGCGAGGTTGTCGGCGAAGAACACCGCCTTGAGCCACGACGCGCCGAAGCCGACGATCGTCAGCGCGAGCGCCCCGGCGCCGAAGCCGCCCAGACTGAGCGAATCGGTGACGAGCCCGAGCGCGAATCCGAGCACGGCGGCTGACCCCGGTCGGATGCGCACCGCGGCATAGAGAAGGGCAATGACGAGGAAGTCGGGCGACACGCGCCACGGCATGAGCGGCTGAACGGCAAACTGCATGACCAGCAGCACGGCCACCACGATCGCGGTCCGGAACGCGGCGCCCACCGTCACGACGGCCCCCCCCCAGGCGCCCGGGCGCGGCGCACGGAGTCGGCGCGCGCGCTGTCGGCCTTGATGCTGTCCGCCTTGATGCTGTCGGCCCGGGCAAGGCGCCGCGCCGCGTCCAATGCCGCCGCCCGCTTGGCCAGCGAATCGGCCGCGCCAAGCACGCGGCGCTGGGCCGACTCGGCGCTCGCCGGCAGCGCCCACACGTTGCCCACTCCCTGCGTCGCGCGGTACGGCGTCATCACCATCACCGACGTGACGTTGGCGGGGTTCACGGCCGGCCGCAGCAGGTACGTGCGCGACCAACCCTCGGTGGTGTTGATCTCGGCGACCACCCGGCCCACGGGAATGCCGCGCGGGAACACGCCGCCGAGCCCCGACGTGATGATCTGCGTGCCGGGCTTGAGCAGCGTGCTGAATACCACGTTGCGCAGCTCGAGCAGGTACCCGTCGCCGCCCGAGCCGGCGTGCGGATAGACGATCCCGAACACGCCGCCGTCGGCCGTCATGGCGCTCACGCGAAAATCCGGGTTCGAGAACAGCATGGCGATGCTCGTCGTCGGATCGGCGCTCTGCACCAGCCCGATCACGCCGTCGGGGCCGACGACCGGGCTGTACATCGCGATGCCCGCGTTGCTTCCCGCGCTGAGCACGAGCGACGTGATGACGTCGCCCGGCCGGGCCGTTGCCTGGAGCGCCTCCGCGGGCACAAACCCCCACTGCAGGCGGCTGCCCAGACCGAGGAGCGACCGCAGCCGGTCGTTCTCCAGGCGCAGGGCGTTGGCGTTCGCGGCGGCGAGCACGAGTGAGTCGTGGCCCAGCGCGAGACGCTCCGATTCCCGCCACGCTACGCGCCACTGCTCGGTGCCGCGCTGGACGGTCACGAGCGGGGCCATGACGGTGCGCCGCAGCGCGCCGGCCACCGGCGCCCGCATCGGTTGTGGCAGCGCGAGCGTCAACAGCGACAGCACCACGCAGAGCACGAGGATCGCGATGTCGAATCGGGTGCCGGAACGGGCAGCGCGGGCCACGGCCGCCCTCAGCTACTCAGGACCGACCAGTACTTCTCCTCGTCGTCGAGAATCCGCCCCGTACCGCGCACGACGCAGGTGAGCGGGTCCTCGTCCACGTGAATGGGCAGGCTCGTTTCCTGGCTGAGGAGTAGGTCGAGTCCGCGGATCAACGCGCCCCCGCCCGTCATCACGATGCCGCGATCGACGATGTCGCTGGCCAACTCCGGCGGCGTGATCTCGAGCGCCCGCCGCACGGCGTCGACGATCTGCTGCACCGGCTCCTGGATGGCCTCGCGAATCTCGCTCGAGTGCACGCGGACCGTCTTGGGAATGCCCGAAACCAGGTCGCGCCCCTTCACATCCATCTCGCGCTCGTCACCCACCGGCGCGGCCGAGCCGATCTGGATCTTCACCTGCTCGGCCGTGGGCTCGCCGATCAGCAGGTTGTAATTCTTGCGCAGGAACTGCACGATGGCGATATCCAGTTCGTCGCCCCCCGTGCGGATCGACGTGTCGCTCACGATGCCCGACAGCGCGATCACGGCGATCTCCGTCGTGCCCCCACCGATGTCGATCACCATGTTGCCGGTGGGCGTCTCCACCGGGAGCCCCACCCCGATCGCCGCCGCCATCGGCTCGGCCACCATGAACACCTCCTTGGCGCCCGCCCCCATGGCCGAATCGCGCACCGCGCGCTTTTCTACTTCCGTAATACCCGACGGCACGCACACGATCACCCGCGGCTTCACCTTGAATACGTGATTCTCGATGATCAGCGTCAGGAAGTAGCGGAGCATCTTTTCGGTGACGTCGAAGTCGGCAATCACGCCGTCCTTCATCGGCCGCACGGCGATCACGCCGTCGGGCGTGCGGCCGAGCATGCGCTTGGCCTCCAATCCCACGCCCTTGATCTTCTTCGTCTCGCGGTCCATCGCCACCACCGACGGTTCGTTGAGCACGATCCCTTCGCCCTTCACGTAGATAAGGGTATTCGCCGTGCCAAGATCGACACCGATCGCGTTGGCGGGAAACAGCGATCCCGCTCTGAAGAAAGGCCAGCGCATCAACCGGTTATTCGGACCCGAGTCGGGGGAAAGAAGGACGGTGCACCAAGGGCTGCCAGCGGCGGTGGAAGGTGAAGGTGTCGCGGCAACGCTACGCCACCAAGATATTGACTGGCTTTAACCTACGCCACTGCGGAAGGTCGAAGAGACCGAGACCATGGCGGACGGCGGACCCGGACCCCCGTTGCCAGAGTCCGCGGCGATCCGACCTCGGCCGCTGGACTCCGCGGTCCGGAAGTCTGGGGCCCGCAGTCTTCACTCCACCCGTTTACCCCACGAACTTCTCCGCCGGCACGTACGGCAACCCGAACGCATCGGCCACCGCCTTGTACGTCACCTGTCCGTCGGCGGCGTTCAGCCCCTTGAGCAGCGCCTGATTCTCCTTGAGCGCCCGTTTCCAGCCTTTGTTCGCCAGCTGCAAGGCGTAGGGAAGCGTCGCGTTGGTGAGCGCCAGCGTGGACGTCCGCGGCACCCCGCCGGGCATGTTGGCCACGCCGTAATGGATCACACCGTCCACCACGTACGTCGGATTCTCGTGCGTCGTGGCGTGAATGGTCTCCACGCAACCACCCTGGTCGATGGCCACGTCCACGATCACCGAGCCGGGACGCATCCGCTTGAGATCCTCGCGCCGGACGAGCTTGGGCGCCTTGGCCCCCGCAATGAGCACCCCGCCCACGACGAGGTCCGCCGTTTCGATGGCCTCGAGGATGTTGTGCCGGTTGGAGTGGATGAGCTGCACGTTGGCCGGCATCACGTCGCTCAGGTAACGCAGCCGCTCCAGCGACAGATCGAGGATGATGACCTTGGCCCCCATGCCGGCGGCCATCTTGGCAGCGTTCGTCCCCACCACGCCGCCGCCGAGCACCACCACCTTTGCCGGCGCCACACCCGGCACGCCGCCCAGGAGGACGCCGCGTCCGCCGTAGAGCTTCTCCAGATACTTGGCGCCTTCCTGCACGGCCATCCGCCCCGCCACCTCCGACATGGGCGTCAGCAGGGGCAGTTCCCGGTTCGGGAGTTCGACGGTCTCGTAGGCCACGCACACCGCGCCGCTGTCCAGGTGTGCCTTGGTGAGCTTCTCGTCGGCTGCGAAATGGAAGTACGTGAAGATGAGTTGCCCCCGCCGCATGTGCTTCCACTCACGCTCGATCGGCTCCTTCACCTTCATGATCATCTCGCTGTCGCGCCACACCGTGGCGGCATCAGCAGCGATCCTGGCCCCCACCGCCGTGTACATCTCATCGCCAAAGCCGCTGCCTTCGCCGGCCCCAGCCTCGATCAACACTTCGTGGCCGGCGCCCACAAGCGCTTCAGCCCCTGCGGGAACGAGCGCGATGCGGTTCTCGTTCGTCTTGATTTCCTTCGGAACGCCAACTTTCATGGCTCGAATGGTTGCAAGATTGTCTGACCGGCCGGTCGCGCCCCTATGCGGAATCCGGCTGAAGGTCGCAGGGAAACTTAAGGCGACCGCGACCCGGGTGCATCGGGGGCGGTGCGCGCCGGGCCCCCGCCCGGGCGTTCCCCGGCGAGACCCGCCTCAGTCGGTGGTCTCGGGCCCGAGCGACAACACCGTCTGGACCGCGGGCGCGAAGAACTCGGCGGCCACCTGCCGCACCGTCGCCTCGTCCACGGCGTCCACCTGGGTCAGCAGCTCGTCCAGCGTCCGATACGGCTCGTCGTAGAGCGCCACCGACGCGGCCCGGTACATCCGCGCTCCGGGGCTCTCCAGCGACAGCACGAGCTGTCCCTTGAGCTGCTCCTTCCCCATGGCCAGGTCCTCGCTGGACAGCCCCTCTCTGGCGACCCGCTCCAGCTCGACGATGATCGCCTCGTGAGCGCGCTCGGCGCTCTCGGGCGCCGTGCCCACGTACACGCCGTGCGCCCCCGCGTGCTCGTGGAGCGACTGGAAGGTGTACACCGCGTAGGCCAGTCCCAGTTCCTCGCGCACCCGCTGGAAGAGGCGCGAACTCATGCCCCCGCCCATCAGCATGCTCACCAGCACGAGCGCGTGGCGGCGGGGATCCCCGTGGCGGACGGCTCGCGTGCCCACCACGATGTGCGTCTGGGCCCCCTCGCGTGCCACGTGGCGCGACGTGGGCGGCACGAGGTCCACCGGGGGAGCGGTCGGCCGCGGGGTCCCGCCGGCTGGGCGGCCGGTCCACCCCGTGCGCTCGAGGACCTCCAGCAACTGTTCGTGCTCCACGTTGCCGGCCGCCGCCACGACGATGTGTTCGGGGTGGTACGCCCGTTCGTGCAGAGCGCGCAGATCGGCCGTGCCGAGGCGCGCCACGGTCTCTCGGGTGCCGAGGATGGAGTAGCCCAGCGGGTGTCGCCCCCACAGGGCTTCGTTGTGCAACTCGAACACGAGATCATCGGGGGTGTCGTCCACCATCGCGATCTCTTCGAGGATCACGCGGCGCTCGAGCGCCAGGTCCTCCTCGCGGAGCGCCGGGTGGAAGACCATGTCGCCGATCACGTCGGCTGCCAGATCGAGGTGCGCGTCGAGCACCCGCGCCTGGTACACCGTGTGTTCACGCGACGTATAGGCGTCGAGCGCTCCGCCCACCGCTTCGAGCGACAGCGCGATCTCGGCGGCCGACCGCCGCGACGTGCCCTTGAACACCATGTGCTCGAGCAGGTGCGACAGCCCCATCTCCTCCACGCGCTCGTGCACCGAGGCCGACCGGATCCAGGCCCCGAACGAGACCGACCGCACTCCGGGCATATGCTCCGAGAGTACGGTCAGGCCATTCGAGAGAACGGTGCTTCGGAACCCGGATTCGGCGCGCCGCGCCGGCCCGCTCACGACCTGCGGGAACGGTCGCCGTGGCGCCCGCCGCGGCGTTCTCCACGATCCTCGCGCTCCGCGCGCGGCTCGGCGCCGTTGCCTTCGACGGCCGGCGCTTCGTCCGGCGTGCCTTCGGGCTTGGGCTGGAGCGCCTTCATCGACAGGCGGAGGCGACCGCGTTCGTCACGCTCGATGAGCTTGACCTTCACGCGGTCACCCTTCTTGACCACGTCTTCGGTCTTCTCGGTGCGGCCGTGGCGCATCTCGGAGATGTGGAGCAGACCCTCGGTGCCGGGCATGATTTCGATGAAGGCACCGAACGCCGTCGTCGACTTGACGGGGCCTTCGTACACCTCGCCCACCACCGGCTCGGCGGTGACCGCCTGAACCATCTGGCGCGCCCGCTCCATGGCCTCGCCGCCGACGGCGGCGATGGTGACCAGCCCGGAATCGTCCACCGTGAGTTCGGCGCCGGTCTCGTCCTGGATGCCGCGGATGGTCTTGCCTTTGGGCCCGATGAGATCGCCGATCTTCTCGGGATTGATCATCATCGTGACGATGCGCGGGGCATACGGCGACAGGTCGGCGCGCGGTGTCGCAAGCGCCTTCTCCATTTCGCCAAGGATGTGCAGGCGGCCTTCGCGCGCCTGGGCCAGGGCTTCCTTCATGATCGAGAGGTCGAGCCCTTCGATCTTGATGTCCATCTGGATGGACGTGATGCCCTGCGCGGTGCCGGCCACCTTGAAGTCCATGTCGCCGAGGTGGTCCTCGGTGCCGAGGATGTCGGTGAGGATCGCGTATTTCTTGCCTTCCTTGATCAACCCCATCGCCACGCCGGCCACGGCGGCGCCCATCGGCACGCCGGCGTCGAACAGGGCCAGCGAGCCGCCGCAGATCGACGCCATGGACGACGACCCGTTGGACTCTAGCACATCCGACACGACGCGAATCGTGTACGGGAACTCTTCGAACGGGGGAAGCATGGCCTGCAGTGCGCGCTCGGCCAGGTTGCCGTGGCCGATCTCGCGGCGCGACGTGCCGCGCATGGGCCGCACTTCACCGGTCGAGAACGGCGGGAAGTTGTAGTGCAGCATGAACGACTTGGTCGATTCCGACGGTTCGTCGATCGAGTCCAGCCGCTGTACGTCGTTGGCCGTGCCGAGCGTGACGCTCACCAGGGCCTGCGTCTGACCGCGGGTGAACAGCGCAGAGCCGTGGGCCCGCGGCAGCACCGGCGTGTCGATCGTGATCGGCCGCACCTCGGTGGCCTTGCGGCCATCGACGCGCAGCTTGGTGTCGAGCACCTGCGAGCGGAGGGAGTCGTACTCGACGTCGCCGAGCACCGCTTTCACGTCGCCGCCGTTGTCGGGATACTCCTCCTTCAACTGCTCGGCGACCTCATCCTTCACGCGTTCGACGGCCTGTACGCGGGTGTGTTTGTCCTTCTGGTTGATCGCCTCGGCGACCTTGGGCTCGGCGATCTTCTTGACGCGGGCTTCGAGGCCCTCGGGAAGCTCCGCCTTTTTCCAGGCCATCTTGGCCGGCCGGTCGATCTTGGCGAGCAATTCTTCCTGCGTCGCGATCAGTTCCTGGATGCCGCCGTGCGCCACCTGCAGCGCCTCGACGACGTCGTCTTCCGACACCTGCAATGCGCCGCCCTCGACCATGACGATCGAGTCGGATGAGCCGGCGACGACCAGGTCCAGATCGCTGTACTCGAGCTGCTGGAAGGTGGGATTGAGTACCCACTTTTCCTGCACGCGGCCCACGCGAACGCCGGCGATGGGTCCCATGAACGGGATGCGCGATGCGTTGATGGCAAACGACGCGGCGACGAGTGCCAACACGTCAGCGTCGTTCTCCTGGTCGGCCGACACGACGTAGATGAAGACCTGGACCTCGTTCTTGAACCCTTCCGGAAAGAGCGGGCGGATGGAGCGGTCGATGACCCGTGCGGCCAGGATTTCGTGGTCGTGGGGGCGCCCTTCGCGCTTGATGAATCCGCCGGGGATCTTGCCGGCGGCGTAGGTCTTCTCGCGATACTCGACGAGCAGCGGGAAGAAGGGGAGCGTGGTTTCCTTGTCGCTCACCGTGCACGCGGCGATCACCATCGTGTCGCCGAACTGGACGACGGCCGAGCCGGACGCCTGCTTCGCCATCCGCCCCGTCTCGATGACGAGCTTGCGGCCGGCGAAGGTTTTCTCGATGCGTTGCATCATTGCTTTGTAGCCTCGTGGAATACAAAAAGCGCGCGGGCCACTGTGTGGCGCACCGCGCGCGTGCTCATCACGCCAATCTTAGTAGCGTAGGCCGAGATCCTGCACGAGCTGCCGATAGCTCTCGACATCGGTCCGCCGCAGATAATTCATCAGCCGCTTGCGCTGGCCGACCATCTTCAGCAGGCCTTGCCGGCTGTGATGGTCTTTCTGATGCGTGCGGAAATGCTCGGTCAGGTAGTTGATGCGCTCGGTGAGCACAGCCACCTGCACCTTGGTCGAGCCGGTGTCGGTCTCGTGGGCCTTGTACTTCGCGATCTCGGGCGACTTCAGAAAGGACATGACGTGATGATCCCCGCCCCAATGGCGGATGTGACGATTGAACCGAATTATTTGCAGCAAATGAAGTTAACGGAACTTCTGAGCGCTGTAAAGGGTGCGCCGGGGCCGCACCCCTGCGCCTCGCCTCCGCCCGCCCTCTAGAAGAACCGCCCCAACCACGCCCTCATATCATTCCACATCACGATGGCGAACAGCAGCCCGATGGCCAGGAGTCCGAAGCGCAGGATGTACTCCCGGGTACGAGCGCTGAACGGGCTCCCCTTGGCGCTCTCGATCACGTTGATGACGATCTGGCCGCCGTCGAGAATCGGGATCGGGATCAGGTTCAGCACGGCCACGTTGATGCTCAACAGGGCGATGAGATAGAACAGGGTCTCCATCCCGCTCCGCGCCGCCTGCACCGAGGCCCGCGTGATGGCGATCGGCCCGCCCAGCTCGGTCACCGACACCTTCCGCACGATCAGATCGTGGACGGTGCCCACCACTGCCCCGCCCATCATCCAGGTCAAGCGGGCACCGTTGATCACCGCTTCGCTCACCGTGAGCCGCTCGCGCTGCACCTCGTCGCGCTGGGCCACGCCGATGCGGCCGAGGGTGTCGACCTTGCCGGTCACCGGATCGGTCACCGGAGTGGGCCGCGGTGTGATGTGCAGATCCAGCGTCCGGTCACCGCGCCGCACGCGGAACACCAGCGGCGAATCGGCCGCCGCGCTCACCCGATCCACCAGCTCGGCAAAGCCCGGCATCTGCTGGCCATCGACGGCAACGATGCTGTCCCCCCGTTGCAGCCCGCCCGCCGCCGCGGCCCCGTCGGGCACCACGGAATCCGCCACCGGCGGCACGCGGTACTCCACGGCCTGGGCCACGTCGGACGGCGTGACCGAGTCGCTCAGCGGCACGATCACGTTGCCATGCTGCGTCGTGAAGACCACCTGCGTGCGGCTGGACGCGAGGCCGCCCAACACATCCGACCAGTCGCGCACGGTGTCGCCGTTGACGGCGAACAGCGTATCGCCGGCGTGCAGACCGGCAAGCGCCGGTGCCGCCGTGATCGCGTGCACCGCCCCCACCACTCGGGTGGCGACCACCGTGCGCCCGAAATGCACCGACAGGCCGATGGAGACGACGAGGGCGAGGAGCGCGTTCATCGTGACGCCGGCCAGAAGGATGAGCACGCGCGCGGGAAGCGGTTTGGACTCGAACCACCGGTTCTCCGGCACCGGTCGAGGTCCGAAGGGCACCATCGCCTCGGGGTCGTAGTCCGGGTCGCCCTCGCGCAACCCGCTCCGCTCCTCGCTCCCACCTTCGAGGAAGGCGGCCGTCTCGTCGTGCCGCGAGGCCATGCGGACGTAGCCGCCGAGGGGCAACAGGGCGAGCACGTATTCGGTCTCGCCGCGCCGCTTCTTCCACAGCGCCGGGCCGAAGCCGATCGAGAAGCGGGGCGCGTACACCCCCATGGCCTTTGCGGCCACGAAGTGCCCGAACTCGTGCACGAAGATCACGACGCCGAACACGAGAATCGGGGCAAGGAGCGCTAGCATCCGAATCGAGCTCTCACGAAGTGGCGCGCTGCGGCATCGGCCGCCTCCAGCGCATTGCGGGTGTCGCCCGGCAGCGCGCCGAACGCGTCGAGCGCGCCGCCGATCGCGGCGGAGATCTCGGGAAACGGGATGCCCCCATCCAGAAAGATGGCAACGGCTTGCTCGTTCGCCGCATTGTACACCGCTGGCGCGGCGCCCCCGGCACGGCCCGCCGCCACGCCCAGGGCGAGCGCCGGGAAGTCGTCCAGGCGCACGGATTCGAAGGTGAGTGGCGAGTTGCCCACGGGATCGAAGGGCGGAACCCCGCGATCCGTCACGCGATCGGGGTGCGTGAGCGCGTACAGCACCGGCAGCTCCATCGTGGGCACGCCGAGTTGCGCGAGCACGCTCCCATCCACGAATTCGACGAACGAGTGCACGATGCTCTGCGGATGCACGACCACATCGATGCGGTCATACGGAAGCCCGAACAGGTGGTGGGCCTCGATGACCTCCAGCGCTTTGTTGGCGAGGGTCGCCGAATCGACCGTGATCTTGCGCCCCATGCTCCACGTGGGGTGCCGCAGTGCGTCGGCCACGGTGGCCGCGCCCAGCCTGTCCCGCGACCACTCCCGGAACGGCCCGCCGGACGCGGTGAGAATGATGCGGCGCACCTCGATGCCCGGGCGCCCCGCGATGCACTGGAGCACGGCGCTGTGTTCGCTGTCCACCGGCACGATCTCGCCACCACCCCGCTGCGCGGCGGCGGCCACCAGGTGTCCGCCCATGACGAGCGACTCCTTGTTGGCCAGCGCCACGCGCTTGCCGCATTCCAGCGCGGCGAGCGTGGCGTCGAGTCCGATGGATCCGACGACGGCGTTGAGCACGATGTCCACGTCGTCCCGCACCGCCGCTTGCGTCAGGCACGACGGTCCCCGTTGCCAGCGCGGATCCGAGCCGGCGCCGTGCTCCACGAGCCCGACGAATGTGGGTTCGAATTCCGCCGCCTGCTGCTCGAGCAGCGCCGCATTGCGGTATGCCGTGAGCGCGGACACGCGGAACCGGTCGCCCTGGCGCGCGAGCACGCGAAGCGCGGTCGTCCCGATCGAGCCGGTCGACCCGAGAATGGCCACCCCGCGATGCGTCATGCGGGCGCGGGAACGAGCAGCAGGCCGAGCAACAGGTACGCCACGGGCAGCACGAAGATCAGGCTGTCGACGCGATCGAGCAGCCCGCCGTGGCCGGGGATCAGACTCGAGCTGTCCTTGACCCGGGCCTCGCGCTTGAGCAACGATTCGAACAGATCCCCCACCTGCGCCGCCACGCTGGCGAGCACGCCGAACGTCACGATGCCCAGCGGCGTCAGGCCGAGCTGGGCCACCGGGCGCAGGACGTACCAGGTGAGCGCCCACGTCACGACCACGCTCGCCGCCACGCCACCCACCGCGCCGGCCACGGTCTTGCCCGGGCTCACCGACGGCATGAGCTTGCGCCGTCCGAAGGCGCGGCCGAAGGCGTAGGCCCCGATGTCGGTGGCCCAGGTGGCGAGCACCGGGAGGGCGACGAGGACCCCGCCGGCGGCGATCAGCACGGACACGCCGCCCACTTCGACCTCGCGTCCACCCATGGCGTACGGGTGGTAGCGCAGGGCGTACGCGAAGGAGAGCGTGCCCCCCGTGTACAGCGCGCCCAGGAGCGTGATGCCGAGCGACGCCATCGGCTGGCCGTTCGAGCCGCGCATCCAGAGGATCAGGGTACACACGATGAGCACCACCACGACCACATCCACGGGGCGCGTGGCGTAGAGGCCGAGATAGCGGGCGTGCACGGCGAGCGGCGTGAGGCCGGCGATGCCGATGCCGATGTCGTCGAGCGGCTGGTTGCCGGCGCAGCGGGCGAGGCGGAAGAACTCCCAGGCACCGATGGCGGCCGCAACGGCGAGCAGCGCCGCCAAGGGCGCGCCGCCCCACAGCAGGATGCCGAGGACGATCGGCGCGGCGACGATGGCGAACAGGAACCGGCGGGCGAACTCTCCCATCATACGCCGACCTTGCCGAACCGGCGGTCGCGGGCCTGGAATGCCACGATGGCCTCGTAGAACTGTCCGCGTCGGAAGTCGGGCCACTTGACCGGCGAGACGTACAGCTCGGTGTAGGCCAGCTGCCAGAGCATGAAGTTGGAGATGCGCAGTTCGCCGGACGTTCGGATGAGGAGGTCGGGGTCCGGCATGCCGGCGGTGTAGAGCCGGCCGGCGAACGCGTCTTCGGTCACGTCGGCGGGGGACAGGCGGCCGGCGGCCACGTCCTCGGCCAGCGCGCGGGCGGCGCGCACCAATTCGGCACGCGCGCCGTAGGAGATGAACAGGTTGAGATCGAGCCGCGAATTGGCGGCCGTCTGGACCGTGACGCGGCGGACGGCGTCGGCGGCGGCGCGCGTGAGGCGGTCCGTCTCTCCGAACACGCGCACGCGCACCCCGTTGTCGTGAAGCGCGTCGGCCTCGCGCTGGATGTACTCCTCGAGCAGCGACATGAGCGCCGATACTTCGGGCTTGGGGCGCTGCCAGTTCTCTTTTGAGAACGCGAATAATGACAGCGCGCCGACGCCCACCTCGATCGCACCCTCGACCACGTCGCGCACCGACTGCATGCCGGCCCGGTGCCCGAACGTGCGCGGCATGACGCGCTCGCGCGCCCAGCGGCCGTTGCCGTCCATGATGACAGCCACGTGTCGCGGAATCCGGCCGTGCAGCCGGATGCGACCCAGCAGCTCGTCGCTCGTCAGGTCCGGCACCGCCCCGTCCCTCTCGTCAGACTTCCATGATCTCGGCTTCCTTCGCCTTGATCAGCTCGTCAATGTGGTGGATGTAGTCGTCATGAAGCTTCTGGACATCCTTCTCGGCGTGCTTCACCTCGTCCTCCGACACACCCGACAGCTTCTTGAACCCCTCCCGGGCGTGACTGCGGGCGTGGCGCACGGCGATGCGGCCGTCCTCGGCGAACTTGTGCACGATCTTCACCAGCTCACGCCGGCGCTCCTCGTTCATCTGGGGCAGCGGCACGCGGATGATGGCGCCCTGGTTCGACGGCTCGAGCCCCATGCCCGAATCGCGGATCGCCTTCTCGATCACCTTGGCCTGGCTCTTGTCGAACGGCGTCACGATGAGCAGCCGCGGTTCGGGCGACGACACCGTGGCCACCTGGTTCATCATCAGCAGCGACCCATACATCTCCACGCGCACCGTGTCGAGCATGTTCGGCGACGCCTTGCCCGAGCGGACGCTGGAGAATTCCTTCTTCGTGCCGTCCATCGCCTTGTCCATCGCGGCGCGGCATTCCTTCTGGAGGTCCTGGATGGTGCTCATTGAACGAGTGTCCCCTCGCGCTCCCCGCGCACGGCACGCGCGATCGCGCCAGGTCGATGAATGTTGAGAACGATGAGCGGCAGCCGATTCTCCTTGCAGAGCGTGACCGCCGTCTGGTCCATCACCTTCAGCTCCTCGATCATCACGTCCCGGTAGCTGATCTCCTCATACAGCGTGGCGTGGGGATCGGTCTTGGGATCGGCCGAATACACGCCGTCCACGTTCGTCGCCTTGATGATCACGTCGGCCTTGATCTGGATGGCGCGGAGGACGGCAGCCGTATCGGTGGAAAAATAGGGATTCCCGGTGCCCGCGGCAAAGATCACGCTGCGCCCCTTCTCGAAGTGGCGCAGGGCGCGCCGCCGGATGTACGGCTCCGCGAGCTCCTCCATCCGGATGGCGGTCATGACCCGGGTGGCCATGCCCTTGCGCTCGAGCACGTCCTGCACGGCGAGGGCGTTGATCACGGTGCCCAACATCCCCATGTAGTCGGCCGTGACGCGGTCCATTCCCATCTTGGAGAGGATGGTGCCGCGCACGAAGTTCCCGCCGCCGATCACCATGCCGACCGTCGTCCCGAGCCCGATGACCGCGACCACCTCATCGGCCAGCCGGTCGATGGTCTCGAAGTCAAAGCCGAACCCCGCCTTTCCGGCAAGGGCCTCGCCCGAGAGCTTGATCAGGACGCGCGGATAGCGGAGTTCGGCCATGGCGTTCAGACCTCGCCGAGTTGGAAGCGCACGAAGCGGCGGACCTGGATGTTCTCGCCCGTCTTCGCGGAAACTTCCTTGACGAGGTCGCCGATCGTCTTCTTCGGCTCGCGCACCCAGGGCTGAGCGAGCAGCGTCGCGTCCTTGTAGAACGCTTCGATCTTGCCGTCGACGATCTTCTGGATCATGGCCTCGGGCTTGCCCGACGCACGCGTCTGTTCTTCGGCGATGCGGCGCTCCGACGCGATCGTCTCGGGCGGGATGCCGTCCTTGTCCACGGCCAGCGGAGCGGCCGCGGCGATGTGCTCGGCGAGCGAGCGGGCGAGGTCCTTGAAGTCGTCGGTGCGCGCCACGAAGTCCGTCTCGCAGTTCAGCTCGACGAGCGTGGCCAGCTTGCCGTTGTGGTGAAGGTAGTGGCCGATGATCCCTTCGCTGGTCGTGCGGCCGGAGCGTTTCTCGGCCTTGGCGACGCCACGTTTGCGGAGGTTCTCGACCGCCAGGTTGATGTCCCCCGACGTCTCTTCCAGGGCCTTCTTGCAGTCCATCATCCCCGCGCCGGTGCGCTGGCGCAGTTCCTGGACGTCTTTTGCGGTGATCGTTGCCATGTCTGCTTCCGTCCTAACGGTCTGAGTCGTGGAAACGCCGCCAGCGGAAGCCGGCGGCGTCTGTCGAAGGTACTGCGGCAGGCGCCGCAACCGCGCGGCCGGGGGCCGCCGATCGGGAGCTATTCCGACGCCGCCGTCGAGTCGTCGCTCTCCGCGGCCGGTTCGGCGTCGCCGCCCTCGCCGGTGGTCTTGAGCCGGGCGGCGATGGCTTCGGGCTTGGCACGGCGACGCCGCGGACGGCGGCGGCGCTTGCGTTCGGCCTCGCCCTCGGCGGGCTCGGCCCCGCGGTCGGAACTGTACGTGTAGCTCTCGCCCTCCTGGGCCTCGTCGCGCGTCGGCGCCTCGCGGCGCGCCTCGCCGATCGTGGCGGCGATGGCGTTCGCGATCAGTTCCACCGAGCGGATCGCGTCGTCGTTGCCGGCGATCGGGACCGTGATGAGATCCGGATCGGCGTTGGTGTCGACCACGGCGATGATCGGCAGCTTGAGCTTGTTGGCCTCGCTCACCGCGATCCGCTCCTTCTTGGAGTCGATCACGAACAGCAGGCCCGGCAGCCGGGTCATCGTGCGGATGCCACCCAGGTACTTGGTGAGCTTGTCGCGCTCACGCGCCATCATGAGCTGCTCTTTCTTGGTGTAGTTCTCGAACTCCCCGCCCGACTCCGAGCCGTCTTCCAGTTCCTTCATGCGGCGAAGCTGCTTCTTGACGGTCTGGAAGTTGGTGAGCAGGCCGCCCAGCCATCGCTCGGTGATGAACATGGCGCCACAGCGTTCGGCGGCTTCCTTGACGAGGCCGGCGAGTTGCGGCTTGGTGCACACGAACAGGACGTTCTCCCCGCGGAGCACGACCTCGCGCGTGAGCTTCTGCGCCAGTTCGAGTTGCCGCATCGTCTTTTGAAGATCGATGATGTGGATCCCGTTGCGCTCGGCAAAGATGAACCGGCGCATCTTGGGATTCCAACGGCGGGTCTGGTGTCCGAAGTGGACACCGGCGGCGAGCAACTGCTCGAGTGTGAGCTGCGTATCGGGCATGGTGCGAGACTTCCCGTGACTGTGGTTGTGATCGTCCGCTTCCGTCAACGCCCACCGCGAACCGGCGAACCGGCACCCGCGAGGGCTCAGAAAGCGTGTGAGATGAACTACCCGCCAACCGCGCCGGCAGGGGCCGCGAGGGCCGCCGCCGGCAATCGGTTAGCGCTTGCTGAACTGGAACCGCTTGCGTGCCTTGGGACGACCCGGCTTCTTGCGCTCCACGGCCCGCGCATCGCGCGTGAGAAGGCCCAGGTCGCGAAGCTTGCGGCGGTGCTCCTCGTCGATCTTGACGAGGGCGCGGGCCACCGCGAGTCGGAGCGCGCCGGCTTGGCCGTTCTGGCCGCCGCCTTCGCACTTCGCCTTGACGTCGAAGCGGCCGAGCGTGTCGGTCGCCGTGAACGGCTGCTGGATGGCCGACACCAGCGTCGGCCGCGGGAAGAAGTCGCCGAGCGTGCGCCCGTTGACGTCCCACTTGCCCGAACCGGGCTTGAGGTAGACGCGGCACACCGCCTCTTTGCGGCGGCCGATCGCGTGGATCGTGGTCGTGTCGGCCATTACTTCGTCTCGCTCTGCTTGAAGGTGAGCGGCGTCGGCTGCTGCGCCACGTGCGGGTGATCGGCGCCGGCATAGACGCGCAACTTGCGACGCAGGACCTGGCGCCCCAGTGCGGTCTTGGGGAGCATCCCGTGCACCGCCTTCTCGATCACGCGCTCGGGGTGCTTGGCCAGCATGCTCGCAAACGGCGTGTGCCGCTCGTGGCCCATGTACCCGGTGTGCGCGAAGTACGTCTTCTGTTCGGCCTTGCGGCCCGTGACCTTCACCTTGGATGCATTGATCACGATGACGTTGTCACCGGTATCCATGTGCGGCGTGAAGATCGGCTTGTGTTTGCCGCGGATGACCTTCGCGACCTCGGAGGCGAGGCGCCCGAGGATCATCCCCTCGGCATCCACGATGAACCACCGCTGCTCGATGTCGCGCGGGGTGGCGCTGAACGTCTTCATTGACTGCCCTGACGTGCGATGTGGGTGCTGCGCCTCACCGGTGCGGGTTGCAACCCGGGTCTCGGCCGCCGTAACGGCGTTTTGTACAGACTTGTAAGCTACGCAAGCACTTAGCGCCTGTCAACGCGGTCACTCACTCGCGACATCCCCGGCTCCCGGCTCGAACACCACCCCGCGTGCTTCCGGACCCACTGCCGTCAGGAACGCGATGGCCACCGCCATGATGGCGGCCACGATGGCCAGCGCCGTTCCATAGTCTCCGCCGCGTCGCTCGGCAATCGAGGCCTGGATGATCGCGTTGCCCGAGGCGAGGAAGTTCCCGAGCTGGTAGGCAAATCCCGGGAAAGTGCCGCGGACCTCGTTGGGGGAGAGTTCATTGAGGTGCGCCGGAATCACCCCCCACGCCCCCTGCACCGCCACCTGCATGAAGAAGGCGCCCACGGCCAGAAGCATCGGACCGCCGGCCAGACTCCAGAGCGGGATGATCAGGAGCCCGAACAGCGACGCGAGAACAATCGCCGTTCGGCGTCCGATCCGCTCCGAGAGCGTCCCGAAGAAGATGCCGCCCATGATGGCCCCGACGTTGGCCACGATCGCGATCAGACTCACCGTTCCGGTGCTGAAGTGGTGCTGCGCCTGGAGGAACGTGGGATAAAGATCCTGTGTGCCGTGGCTGAAGAAGTTGAACGCCGTCATCAGCACCACGACGTACAGGAAGAGCTTCCAGTTCTGGGCCACCGACTCCATCAGGCTTCGCTTGGGCCGCTCGCGCAGCTTGGTCCACACCGGCGACTCTTCGACGTTGCGGCGGATGTACATGACGAGCAGCGCGGGCATGACCCCTACGGCAAACATGCCGCGCCACCCGATGCGGTCGAACAGCAGCCCATACACCACGGCGGCCAGCAGATAGCCGAAGGCGTAGCCTTCCTGGAGAATACCCGATACGAGTCCGCGCGCCTTGGCGGGAATCGATTCCATGACCAGCGACGCCCCGATCCCCCATTCACCGCCCATTGCGAAGCCGAATGCCGCGCGGAGCACCATCAGCACGACGAGAGACGGCGCGAACGCCGAGGCGAGTTCGAGCACGCTGAACAGCAGGATGTCGATCATCAGGATCGGCCGGCGGCCATAGCGGTCGGCCAGCAAGCCGAACGCGAGGGCGCCGAGGGGACGCATGGCGAGGGTCAGCGTCACCGCCACGGCGACCGTCTTCACATCGGTGCCGAACTCCTGCGCGATGGCGCGGAGCATGAACATCATGAGGAAGAAGTCGAACGCGTCCAGAGTCCAGCCGAGGAAGCTGGCCAGGAACGCACTGCGCTGCCGCCGGTCGAGCTGCGCCAACTCGGTGAACACACCCATGCGGGCCTCCAGGAGACGGCGCCAGCGTAGCCCCCGACACGCGCGCCGTCAATGAAGCGCGCCGATTCTCGCCGTCGGGAGGGACGCCGCCGGACGCCGGAGCGGCGCCACGGTGCCCGGGGGCCTTTACCCGGCCGTTACGAACCCCGACCGGCATCGTGACAGGCGCCGCCTACGCTTCACGACGCAGGGTCGGACCCGCCGCCCCTGCGTCGCTCACCCGCATCCATTCTTCCTGCGAGCACACATGCGATTCCTCTCTCGTCTGGCCACCGCGCTTGCTCTCGTCGCCGTCGGCGCGACCGGCGCCGCAGCGCAAGCCGCGTCCGGTACTCCGCTCAAGTTCTCGGGCGTCCTCTTTCTCGATTGGCAGAACGGCGGTACAAAGGCGCAGCGCGCGATGAACAAGTTCGATCTCACGCGCGCGTACCTGAACTTCATGATGCCTGCCGGGGACAATGTCACGATCCGCGTTACGACGGATGTGCTCCAGAACACCGCTCCGGGCACGTACTACGCCGGTTGGACGGCGCGCATGAAATACGCCTTCATGGAGTGGTCGGCGTGGAAGGACACGGGCAAGGACCCGGCGGCGCTCACCCTGCGGTTCGGACTCACGCAGACGCCCGAGATCGACATGATGGAGAGCTTCTGGCAGCGAGGCATCACCAACACGCCGATTGACTACCTCGGGTTCGTACCGTCGTCCGACATCGGTGCCGTGGCCATCGTCACGCTCCCCGGGAAGCAGGGGCAGATCATGGCGGGGGTATACAACGGCAGCGGCTACGGCGCGGCGGAGACCAACCGGTTCAAGGACGCGAGCGCCCGCCTGAGTTGGACCCCGTTGGCGAGTTCCAGCGACGCCGGGATCTTTCAGACGCTGGCGATCAGCCCGTACTACTGGAAGGGGTACAACACGAACGCGTTCGACGCCAACGCCGCAGGGTTGCAGAAGGATCGTTGGGGCCTGCACGTGGGGATCAAGGATCCGCGGTTGACCGTCGTGGGCGAGTACGACAGCCGCACCGACGGCACGAATTCGACCACCAATGCGAACATCACGACGACCACGGGAGCGGTCACGTCGGCGTTCACGATCGTGCGGCCACTCGCGTTCATCAACGGCACGAAGACCGACCCGTGGTCGCTAGTGCTGCGCGCCGACCAGTACAAACCGAACAACAGCGTTGCCGCCTACCAGCGTTACCTCATCGGTGGGGTGGGCTACGACATCAGCAGCAAGGCGACGGTCTACGCCGATTTCCAGGACGTCGAGGGGCACAACTACACCGCCAACGCGCCGGACTCGAAGGCGTTCTACTTTCATTTCGTGATCGGCTTCTAATCACAACAACGCACACCGAGGAGCACCGAACCATGAAGCGTTTTCTCCTGGCAGCAGCCGCTCTCCTCGTCGGCGTCACCGCCGGCGCGCAGGGCGCAGACCTCACGGGCGCGGGCTCGACGTTTGCCCAACCCATCTATTCCAAGTGGGCGAATGCGTACGCCGCCAAGACGGGCATCAAGATCAACTACCAGTCCATCGGATCCGGCGGCGGCATCCAGCAGCTCTCCGAATTGACCGTCGATTTCGGCGCCACCGACGCCCCGATGACCGATGAGCAGCTCGCGCAGGTCAAGGGCGGCCCGATCTTCCACATTCCGACGGTGATCGGAGCGGTGGCGATCAGCTACAACCTGCCGACCGTCCACGTGCCGCTCAAGATGGACGGCCCTCTGCTCGCCGACATCTATCTCGGCAAGATCACGAAGTGGAACGACGCGCGAATCCAGAAGCTGAATCCGGGCGTGAACCTTCCCAACGACGATATCCTGGTCGTCCACCGTTCCGAGGGCAGCGGCACGACGTACATCGTGACCGACTATCTATCGCACGTCAGCCCGGAATGGGCCAAGGGCCCAGGCAAGAGCATCTCGATCGAGTGGCCCGTGGGCATCGGGGCCAAGGGCACCGAGGGCGTGGCCGGTCAGATCAAGCAGGTCGTCGGGGCGATCGGCTACGTTGAGCTCGCGTACGCGACCCTCAACCACCTGCCGTATGCCCTCATGAAGAACGCCGACGGCACGGCCTATCTGGCCCCGTCGCTCGAAGGCGCGACGAATGCCGCGGCCGGCACGGCGGCGAGGCTGCCCAAGTCCACGGATTTCCGGATCTCGATCGTGAACGCGCCCGGGGCCAAGTCGTACCCGATCTCCTCGTTCACCTGGATCGTGCTCTACAAGAACCAGTCGAACGCCGTGAAGGGGAAGAAGCTGCTCGACTTCCTTCGGTGGGCGATCAACAGCGGCGAGGGGATGGCCGAGTCGCTGCAGTACGCCCCGATGCCCAAGAACATGCAGACGATGGTGCTGGCGCGCCTGAACGAGGTGACGCTGAAGTAGCCGATCAGGGGTGTTACACGGCCGTTACAGAGCGGTCAGCATGTTGTGGTTCCGGACGGCGAGCCTTCACGTTCACTTAGGATGCTGCACCTAAGGCGAACGTGGAGGCTCTGCCGTTGGAACATTCCGAAGGGTCCGAGGATGTCACGATGTCTCGGGCCGCGCCGCACATGGCCGGGGCCGTCGTGGGCGACCGGATCTACCGGTGGCTGACGACGCTCGCCGCCCTCATGGTCCCGGCCCTTCTGCTGTTCATCGGGATCGAGGTATTCATCGCCGGATGGCCGGCGTTCCGCCTCGCTGGATTCTCGTTCTTCACGACGAGCCGCTGGGACCCCGTCCACAGCGTGTTCGGCGCGGCGCCGGCGATCTTCGGCACGCTCGTCTCGTCTGCCATCGCGCTGCTGATCGCCACCCCCCTCGCGGTCGGGGCCGCGGTCTTCCTGGCCGAACTCGCGCCGCGGTGGCTGCGCCAGCCGATGTCGTTCCTCGTCGACCTGCTCGCCGCGATCCCGAGCGTGGTGTACGGGCTGTGGGGGATCTTCGTGCTCGCGCCGATGATGCGGCAACACATCGCGCCGTTCATCAAAGAGACCCTTCATCTGGGGAACCTCCCGATCTTCAGCGGACCGGTATACGGGCCCGGCATGCTGACGGCGGGCATCATTCTCGCCATCATGGTCCTGCCGTACATCTCCGCGGTCACGCGGGAGGTCCTGATGGCCGTGCCGCGCTCGCAGCGCGAGGCGGCGCTGGCCCTCGGCGCCACGAAATGGGAGATGATCCGCGATGCGGTGATTCCGGGCGCGCGCTCCGGGATCGTGGGCGGGATCGTCCTCGGGCTGGGGCGCGCGCTGGGCGAGACGATGGCGGTCACGATGGTAATCGGGAATACTCCGAAGATCTCGGCGTCGGTGTTCGCCACCGGCTACACCATGGCATCCATCATCGCCAATGAATTCAACGAGGCCGTGAGCAATGAGCACGCCTCGGCCCTGATGGCCGTGGGCGCGTCGCTGATGGTCATCACCTTGGTGGTCAACATCATCGCCCGGTGGCTGGTGGCCCGCGTGGGGGCGCGCGCCGCATGATTCGCCGAAAGATCGCCAACGTGGTGATGCTCGCGCTGATGTGGCTGGCAGCGGCGCTGGTGCTGCTGCCCCTGGTGCTGATCCTCGGACGCCTCATCGTCCAGGGCGCATCTTCCCTCAACGGCGACTTCTTCACCAAGATGCCCCTCCCACCGGGGAGCACCGGCGGCGGAATGGCGAATAGCATCGCCGGCACGCTGGTGCTCCTGCTCATCGCGTCCGTCGCCGGCCTGCCCGTGGGAGTCGGCGCCGGGATCTATCTCGCCGAGCACCGCTCGGCCAAGACCGCCAGCGTCGTGCGGTTTCTGGCCGACGTGCTGAATGGCGTGCCGTCGATCGTGGTGGGCATCTTCGCGTGGGAGATTCTCGTCAAGCCGCTGCACCACTTCTCCGCGCTGTCCGGCGGGATCGCGCTCGGAGCGATGATGATCCCGCTCACGGCGCGGACCACGGAGGAGATGATCCGCACGGTCCCGAATTCGCTGCGCGAGGCGGCGCTCGCGCTCGGCTACACGAATTGGCGGACCTCGCTGTCCATCGTCACGCGGACCGCGCTGCCCGGCATCGTCACCGGCGCTCTCGTTGCGTTGGCGCGCGTAGCCGGTGAGACGGCCCCGCTCCTGTTCACCGCGCTCGGAAATAATTTCTGGTCGCTCCGCTTGTCGCAGCCGATCGACGCGCTGCCCCTGCGGCTGTTCCTCTACGCCACCAGCCCGTACGACGACTGGAACCGCCAGGCATGGGCCGGCGCTCTGGTGCTGATCGCGCTCGTACTCATCATCGGCATCGCGGCGCGCTACGCGGCGCGTCCGAGATTCGGAAAGGCGGTGGACTAGATGACGGCTCCGACGCCATTCCAGACGCCGATGCCTCTTCCGGCACCCTCCCAGTTGCCCACGTCGCGGCCGATCGCCACGACGGTGCGCGCTCCGCAGCCGATGGAGGAGCCGGGCAAGGTCCTGCTCGACATTTCGGGGCTGAATGCCTACTTCGGGGCGCTGCATGCCGTGCGCAACGTGACGCTCGGGTTCCGGGAGCGCGAAGTCACGGCGATCATCGGCCCGTCGGGGTGCGGCAAGTCCACCTTGCTGCGTTGCCTGAATCGGATGCACGAGACGGTACCTCTTGCGCGGGTCACCGGCCGCATCGAATTCCACGGCCAGGACCTGTACGCCCCCGAAGTGAATCCGATCGAGGTGCGGCGCCACATCGGCATGGTGTTCCAGCGCCCCACCCCGTTCCCCACGCTCAGCATCCGCGACAACGTATCGGCCGGACTGCGCACGGTGAGCCGCGGCCGGCGGCCGCCCAAGGCGGAAGTCGAACGTATCGTGGAGCAGGCCCTGCGCGCCGCCGCCCTGTGGGACGAGGTGAAGGACCGGCTCGACACGAGCGCCGTGGGCATTTCCGGCGGACAACAACAGCGGCTGTGCATCGCCCGCGCCCTGGCCACATCGCCATCGGTGCTCCTCCTCGACGAGCCCACCGCCTCGCTCGACCCTCTCAGCACGCAGAAGATCGAGGAACTGGTATACGCCCTCCGCACGAAGGTCACCGTCATCATCGTGACCCACAACATGCAGCAGGCGGCCCGGGTGTCCGACCGTACGGCGTTCATGCTCGACGGCGAACTGGTGGAAGTGGCGCCCACGGACAAGCTGTTCACGACGCCCTCCGATCCGCGCACGGAAGCCTACGTCACCGGACGGTTCGGATGACCGGAGAGATCCAGGCCGAGCAGTTCTCCTTCTGGTACGGGGAGACGCAGGCACTCAAGAATGTCACGATCAGCGTGCCGGCGGGACAGATCACGGCACTCATCGGGCCGTCGGGGTGCGGCAAGTCGACGTTTCTGCGCTCGATCAACCGGCTGCAGGAAATCATCCCGGGTACGCGACACGAAGGCGAGCTCCGCCTGGACGGGACCGAGATTCACTCCCCCGGGGTGGACGTCGTCGCGCTGCGCCGGCGGGTGGGCATGGTGTTCCAGCGGTGGAACCCGTTTCCCCGAACGATCTACGGGAACGTGGCCTACGGCCCGCGCATCAACGGCGCCCGCGATACGTCCAAGCTCGACGAGATCGTTGAGACGTCGCTCCGCCGAGCCGCGCTCTGGGACGAGGTCAAGGACCGGCTGCGCCAGAGCGCCCTCGGGCTTTCCGGTGGCCAGCAGCAGCGGCTGTGCATCGCCCGCGCCCTGGCCAACCAGCCGGAGGTCCTGCTGCTCGACGAGCCGGCCAGCGCGCTCGATCCCCTCTCGACGCAGAAGATCGAAGAACTGTTGTTCGAACTGCGGGGATCGTTGACCGTCGTCATCGTCACGCATAATCTGCAACAGGCAGCACGCGCTTCGGACCACACGGCCTTTTTCTTTCTCGGCGAGCTGATCGAGGTCGCGCCGACGCAAACCATTTTCACGGCGCCTTCGGACGAACGGACCGAAGCATACATCACGGGGAGGTTCGGATGAGCCCAGCCGACGCATCCGGCACGTATCGCCACTTTCACGAACAGCTCGCCGAACTCACCCAGCGGTTGCTCGACATGTCCGACCGCGCCACGTCGCTCATCGACCTCGCGGTGGACGGCCTGCTCTCGCGGGACCCGAGCGCCGCCGAAGCGGTGCTGGCTGGAGACCGTGAATTGGACGCGATGGAACTCGAGATCGAGGATCGCGCCGTAGGGCTGCTCGCCCTGCAGCAGCCGATGGCCCGCGACCTGCGGTTCCTCGTGAGCGCGATCAAGGTCTCGAGCGACCTCGAGCGGGTGGGCGACCACGCCGTGAACATCGCCCAGAGCACGCTCCGGCTGGCCGCGATGCGCACGCGCATCACGCCGGACCCCGAGATCGCCGACATGGCGCGCCGGGCTCGCCGCATGCTCGGCGACGCGCTCACCGCCTTCGTGCGTGCCGACGGCGCGCTGGGCCGCGCGGTCTGCCAGGCCGACGACGCCGTGGACTCGCTCCACGACTCGATGTTCCGCATCCTGCTCACGCACATGATGGCCGATCCGCACACCATCAACGCGTCACTCGAGTTGCTGCTCGTGAGCCGCAACCTGGAGCGCGTGGCCGACCTGGCCACCAACATCGGCGAGGACGCCGTGTTCCTGGCCGAGGGCAAGCAGATCAAGCACCACGCGGAGAGGCGGACGGACGGAGGCTGGGGTCCGCCCGCGGAACGCAAGGCGAATGCGCCGGGGCCCGCAGCCGCGCCCCCCGACCAGTCAGACTCGGGGGCGACCCCCGACTCCACCGGGAACTAGTTCTTGACCGGCTCGGCTACCACGGCGAGCCATTCCCCGTCGGGGCTCAGCGCGAGACGCGAGAGGTTGCGCAGCCCTTCTTCCTTGAAGTCGGCGATCGGCGTCCACTGGGCGCTGGCGCCGGCCGACAGATCAAGACGGAGAATGTCGGTGCCGGTGGCGGTGAGCACGGCCGTCGGCGACTCCCACACCACGTAGTCCGCGCCGCGGGGCATGGCGGTCACGCGCTGGATGGCGCCGTCGCTCGCTGCCGGGTCGGCAGTCTCGAGATACCAGGCCCCGTCCACGCGGTGCAGGAACGAGAAGCGGGAACCACCCGGCACTCGCTGCAGCGATCTGCCGATGTCGTGCGCGATCGCGTGCGCGTCGCCCGTCTGCGTGTCGGCAATCTCCAGCGAATTCGGATTGCCCAGGACGAACAGGGCCAACGTGCGATCGTCCAGCCAGAGGTGGTAGCCCACCGGCGCGATGCCGGGCAGGAGCAGCACCGGCGCGGCGCCGCTGTCGTTGAACGCCCAGAGGCGCTGGGTGGAGTCCATCTCCACACGCACCACGCTGAACCCCGTGCCCGTTGGCAGCGGCGTGGGCGAGTACTCGCTCTCCGGAGTGTTGGTAACGCGCGTGACGGCCCGCGACGCGAGGTCGATGCGGTAGACGTCGGCCTGCCCGCCTTCGTGGATGGATGTGAAGAGAATGGAGCGGCCGTGCGGCGTGAACGCCGGCTCGTTGTCGTAGCCGGCGCGGTTCGTGAGGTTCACCGGGGGATCGCTGATCGACGTGCCGCCGCTGCCACGCAGCCGCACGAGATAGATGTCGGTGCTCGGCGGCGCACTCTGCGCTGCGAGCGCTGAGGCCGCCAGAGTTGCCGCGAGTGCCAAACCGATCGACCGTGCCATGTCCGTCCCCCCGGGCTGTTTGCCGTGCGCTATTCCATCTCCAACAGTACGGTTCCCTTCTCCACCGCCGCGCCTACCGTCACGAGCACCGCCCTCACCCTGGCCGTCGTCGTGGCGCGGAGCTCATTCTCCATCTTCATGGCCTCCATCACCACCAGCCCCTGCCCGGCCTGCACCTGGTCTCCCGCTTTGGCGTGGATGCGAACGATCAGCCCCGGCATCGGCGCGACCAGCGGGGCCGGGCCGGCGGCGGCGGCCGAGGCGCCCGACAATTCGCGGATCGTACGGCCCCGTTCGTCGAGCGCATCCACCTCGTAACGGTGGCCGTCGATCGACAGGGTATAGACGCCACGCCGCGCTCCCCGCCGCACGAGCACGCGGTGCACCGCATCGCCGATCGTCACCAGCCGCACCGGCGTGCCCTCGACGTCGGCCACGTGCGCCCGGACGTCGCGGCCGTCCACGTGCACTCCCTCCCCGTCGAGCATCACCTCGTGCTCCTCGCCGTTCACGGTCACGAAGTACTTCACGCCGGCGTGCCCTCCAGGCGCAGTTCGCACACGGTCTCGACGTGCGCCGTCTGCGGAAACATATCGAAAGCCGTGACCGACGATACCCGATAGGAGGGCAGCCGGCCCACGTCGCGGGCGAGCGTGGCGGGGTCGCAGCTCACGTAGATGATCGATGCCGCTCGTGGCACCGCGGCCTCGAGTGCCCGGGTGACCGCGTCGGCCACGCCGGCCCGCGGAGGATTCAGGAGCACGAGATCGGCCGGCAACAGCCCGGGGAGCGATCCCTCCACCGTTCCAGCCACGGCACGCGACCCTGCCGGCAGCCGCGCCGCGCACGCGCGGCTCGCGTCGCGATCCAGTTCGATGGCTACTACGTGGGCTCCTTCGCGCGCGATCGGCTCTGCAGTGTCACCCACGCCGGCATAGGCGTCCACCACGCGCCGTGGAGCGCGCGACCGCACCAGGGCCAGCACGTGCGCGCGCATCATCTCGGCCACTTCGGCGTTGACCTGCGTGAACGACGCCCCGTACTCCTCACCCGGTCCGCGGCCAGCCATATACCTCCGCTTGCCGAGGGCACCGTCTCCCTCGGGCACCCACCAGACGGCCACGAGCGACGGGACCGCCTCGAGCAGGTCCGCAGCCCGCTCCCACGCCGAGCCACCCTGGACCACGAACGCGGCCCCGTCGCCGAGCAGGCGCACCGACCCGCGCAGCGATGGCGCGTCGGGAAGCAACACGCCGTGCGCGAGCACGTCACGCCACACCGCCAGCACTCGCTGATCGGTAATGGGGCAGTCGTCGAGCGCGAAGACCGCGGCCGAATCGTCGAACCGGTGCAGGCCGCCGGTCCAGCCGCCGGATGTACGACGCAGGGCGAGCGTGAGTTTGGCGCGGTACCGCCAGGGCGAGCGGCCGTGCCGCACCTCGGGCAGGTCGAGCGGACGCTTGGCGATCCGCGTGAACGCATCGCGGATCATCCCCGCCTTGGCCCGGCGCTGCGCGCCATCGCTCAAATGTTGCAACTGGCAGCCGCCGCACGCGTCCCCGTCGTAGTGCCGGCAGGCCGGCGCTACGCGGTCGGAGGATGGCGTTAGTATTTCCGTATGACTTGCGCGAGCGAACCGCTTGCCGCGTTCGATGGTGGCCCGCACGTGATCGCCCGGCGCCGTACGCGGAGCGAATACCACCAGCCCGTCCACGCGCCCCACGCCGTCACCGCCGGCGGCGATGGCGTGGATGTCCAGTTCGACGGTCTCCGGCGTCACAGGCCGCCGTCCAGCCGCGCGGCACGCGTCCACGGCGAGTCCGCGTCCGTTGTCCCTCTGGCCGCGCCCCCGTTGGGCCGCCGCGCCTGGCGGTCCCGCTCGGCGAGCAGCGCCGCGGCGATCGCCGCCACCCGCACCCCTTCGGCCGGAGGCCCGGCCTGGGTGAGCGAAGCCAGCCGGCGTTCCAGCCACTGGATCTCGATCGCCCCGCGCCGGAACTCCTCGTCTTCCATGACGCGCAGGTGGAAGTCGCGCGACGTTTCGATGCCGTCCACCGCCAACTCCAGCAGTGCGCGGTGCATGCGCGCCACGGCGGCGTTCCGATCAGCGCCCCATACGATGAGCTTGGCAAGCATCGGATCGTAGTGCAGCCCGACCTCGCTCCCCACTTCCACCCCGCCGTCCCACCGTACGCCGGGTCCGGCCGGCACATGCAGATACGAGATCCGCCCGGTGGATGGGAGGAACCCGTTGGCGGGGTCTTCGCTCGTGATGCGGCACTCGATGGCCCAGCCACGCGGCGTGAGCCGCTCGAACGACTCGGGGATGGCCTCGCCGGCGGCCACGCGGAGCTGCCATTGCACGAGGTCGATGCCGGTGACGAACTCGGTGACCGGATGTTCCACCTGGAGGCGCGTGTTCATCTCCAGGAAGTAGTAGTTCCCGTCGGGGTCGAGTAGGAACTCGCACGTACCGGCGTTGCGATAGCCGGCCGCCTGGGCCATGCGCACGGCGGTGTCACCCATGGCGCGGCGAAGTTCGGGGCTCACGGCCACGCTCGGCGCTTCCTCGATCATCTTCTGATGGCGCCGCTGCACCGAGCACTCGCGTTCGCCCAGCGACACGCAGCGGCCGTGGTGATCGGCCAGCACCTGAATCTCCACGTGCCGCGGACCCGCGATGTACTTCTCCACGTACACGCTGTCATCGCCGAAGGCGTTCTTCGCCTCGCGCCGCGCGGCATCGAGCGCCCCCCCCATGTCGGCAGGCGTTTGCACCACGCGCATGCCCTTGCCCCCGCCTCCCGCTGCGGCCTTGAGCAGCACCGGATATCCGAACTGCTCGGCGGCCGTGCGGGCGGCGTCGGCATCGGCTACCGAATCGGTGGTGCCCGGCACGATGGGCACGTCGGCCCGCTGCGCGAGCTGACGCGCCGCAGTCTTGCTGCCCATCGCGGCGATCGCTTCCGCTGGCGGGCCGATGAACACCAGACCGGCATCGCGCACGGCACGCGCGAACCACTCACGTTCGGACAGAAAGCCGTATCCGGGATGGATGGCCTCGGCCCCCACACGAGCAGCCACATCTATTATATGATCGCCGCGCAGGTAACTCTCGCCAGCCGCGGCTCCGCCGATATGGACGGCTTCGTCGGCTTCACGTACGTGCGGGGCGCGCGCGTCGGCGTCGCTGTATACGGCCACCGAACCGATGCCCATCTCGCGGCAGGCGCGGATGATGCGCACGGCGATCTCGCCGCGGTTGGCCACGAGGACTTTGGCGAACGGACGCGCCCCGGGAACGGCCGCGGCGTGAGGTGCGGAAGCGGCCGCCGCAGCGGCCGTGCGGCGACGCGCGGTCACAGCGGGATGTTTCCGTGCTTCTTGGGCGGATTGCGGTCGCGTTTGGTCTGAAGCGTCTCCAGAGCGTCGATCAGCCGCGGTCGCGTATCGCGCGGGTCGATGATGTCATCCACGTAGCCGCGCGACGCCGCCACGTACGGGTTGGCGAACTTGGCCGAGTATTCGGCCACCTTGGCGTCCATGGCGGCCGCCGGATCGGGCGCGTCCGCGATTTCCTTCTTGAATAGAATCTCCACCGCACCCTTGGGCCCCATGACCGCGATTTCGGCAGTGGGCCAGGCCACGTTGAAGTCGCCGCGGATGTGCTTGGAACTCATCACGTCGTACGCGCCACCGTAGGCCTTGCGCGTGATCACGGTGAGTTTCGGTACCGTGGCTTCGCAGTATGCGTAGAGCAGCTTGGCGCCGTGCTTGATGATGCCGCCGTGCTCCTGCGTCAGCCCGGGCAGGAATCCCGGCACGTCCTCGAAGGTCACGACGGGGATGTTGAACGCATCGCAGAATCGAATGAACCGGGCGGCCTTGATCGACGCATTGATATCGAGCACGCCGGCGAGCACGGCCGGCTGATTGGCCACGATGCCGACGCTGAACCCACCCAGGTGGGCGAACCCGCAGATGATATTGGTGGCGAAGTCGGGCTGCACCTCGTAGAACTCGCCGTCATCCACCACCCGGCGCAGCACGTCGTGCATGTCGTACGGCTTGTTCGCGCTGTCGGGCACGATGTCGAGCAGTGCCTCGTCGCGGCGGTCGCGCGGATCCGTGGCGGGCCCGCGCGGCGGCGTCTCCAGATTATTCGACGGCACGAACCGGAACAGGTCGCGGATGGCCTGGAGACAGGCGGGTTCGGAGTCGAATGCGAAGTGCGCCACGCCTGACGTGCTGGCGTGGGTGTCGGCGCCCCCCAGCTGTTCCATGGTCACGTCCTCATGTGTGACCGTCTTCACCACGTTGGGCCCGGTGACGAACATGTACGACGTGCCGCGGACCATGTAGGTGAAGTCGGTGATGGCGGGCGAATACACGGCCCCGCCAGCGCATGGACCGAGGATGGCCGAGATCTGCGGCACGACCCCCGATGCGAGCGTATTGCGCAGGAAGATGTCGGCGTACCCGCCCAATGAGACCACCCCTTCCTGGATGCGTGCGCCGCCGGAGTCGTTCAGGCCGATCATGGGAGCGCCGTTGCGCACGGCGAGGTCCATCACTTTGCAGATCTTCTCGGCGTGTGTTTCGGACAGCGAGCCGCCGAGCACGGTGAAGTCCTGCGAGAAGGCGTAGACCAGACGGCCCTCGATGCGGCCGTAGCCCGTGACCACGCCGTCGCCATAGACGATCTGTTCATCGAGCCCGAAGTCGGTGGAACGGTGTGTGACGAACCGATCGAACTCGACGAACGAGCCCTCGTCGAGGAGCAGTTCGAGCCGTTCGCGTGCGGAGAGCTTGCCCTTGTCGTGCTGCAGCTTCAGGCGCTTGGCGCCCCCGCCCTGTTCCGACTCGGCGCGGCGCTTCTCCAGGAGGTCGAGCTTGTCACGCATGGTCATGGAGCCAAAAGGTAGCTCGCGGATGCGGCAGCTTCCAGACGCTGGTGCGCCCGCGGCTGGGCAACGGTGCACCCGCATTCAGCCCGTTTAGAGAACGGGGCGCCGTGCCGTGCGGACCAGAGGCTCCGGATCTGGCGCATGCTCCGGATCGAAACCGCGGGGAAGGACGCCTTACCATGAAGAAGAGAAGGGGAACCACTCCGCCATCGAGATCGCGAACGAGCCGCGATGGCGGTGTAGTCCCCCCTGGTTCTTTCGCTTCTTGCGGCGTCCTATGGTCGCATCCGGAGCATCCGCACATCAAGCGCGGGGAGTTGCCCTGGAGTACCCCGCCGCGCGTCGCGCGCCGACCTCGATTCCGAGGCTCAGCCCTCGATCTTGGGCTCGGCTTCCACCGTCTCCTCTTCCTCGATCACGGCGCTCAGGTCCACCGGCACCGGCACCACTTCCTCGTCCTCGGTGTGCACCTTGGACGGCGTTTCGGGACGCGGCGGCTGTTCCTCGGGAATGTTCGTCACGCCGAGTACGATGCGGCGGTGAATGGGATCCACTTCCAGCACACGCATATCGAGATTCATCGTCTCGTAGACGAGGTCGGCGGGGCTGTTCACCTCCTTCTCGGTCGGCGACAGCTGCGAGATCGGCACGAAGCCTTCGATATCGTTGCCGATATCGACCACCACGCCCTTGTCCATCAGACGCACGACCTTGCCCTGGAGCTCCGTGCCCACCGGGTAGGTCTCGCCGATCTTGAGCCACGGATCCTCTTCGGCCTGCTTGAGACCGAGCGAGATCCGCTTGTTCTCGCTGTCGATGTTGAGGATGACCACGTCCACCGCGTCGCCCTTCTTCACCACTTCCGACGGATGCTGCACGCGCTTGGTCCAGCTCATGTCGGAGATGTGGATGAGGCCGTCGATGCCCGGCTCGATCTCCACGAATGCGCCGAAGCTCGTGAGGTTGCGCACTTTGCCGTTGATGCGCGTTCCCACCGGGTAGCGCAACGGCAGCACCATCCACGGGTCCTGCTCGGTCTGCTTCATGCCGAGCGAGATCTTTTCCTCACCCGGATCGACCTTGAGCACCACCGCCTCGATGGTCTCGCCGATCGACACCAGTTTGGACGGGTGGCGGACGTTGCGCGTCCAGCTCATCTCGCTGATGTGGACGAGGCCTTCGATGCCCGGTTCCAGTTCGATGAAGGCGCCGTAGTTCGTGATCGAGACAACCTTGCCCGTCACGCGGGTTCCCACCGGATACTTCTCGGCGACGTCCTTCCACGGGTAGCTCTGGAGCTGCTTGAGGCCGAGCGAGATGCGCTCGCGGGTCCAGTCGATGTCGAGGACCTTGACCTCGAGTTCCTGGCCGATCTGCACCATTTCCGAGGGGTGCGAGATGCGGCCCCACGACATGTCGGTGATGTGGAGCAGGCCGTCCACGCCGCCGAGGTCGATGAACGCCCCGAAGTCAGTGATGTTCTTGACCACGCCCTTTCGCACCTGGTCCTTCTGGAGCTCCTTCATGAGCTTCTCGCGCTTGCCGGCGCGCTCGGTCTCCAGGATCACGCGGCGCGACACCACGATGTTGCGGCGGCGCTTGTTGAGCTTGATGATCTTGAACTCGAACTTCTGGCCGAGCAGCTCGTCGATGTTGGGCACGCGACGGAGCGCGATCTGCGATCCCGGCAGGAACGCGTCGACGCCCATCAGGTCGACCACCACGCCGCCCTTGATCTTCTTGATCAGGGTGCCTTCAGCCGGCTGGTCGGTCTCGTAGGCCACGCGGATGCGTTCCCACACGCGCATGAAGTCGGCCTTCTTCTTGGACAGGACGACCGAGCCTTCCTGGTCTTCGAGGTGCTCCAGCAGGACCTCGACTTCGTCGCCCGGCTTGAGGTCGGGGAAGTCCTTGAACTCCTCGAGCGGCACGCTGCCTTCGGACTTGAACCCGATGTCGAGCACGACGAGGTTGTCGCGGATCTCGAGCACCTTGCTCTTGACGATCTCCCCTTCCTCGATCGAGGCCAGGGTCCCGTTGTACAAGTCCAGCATCCGCTCGTAGTCGGCGGAGGTGTACTCGTCTTCGTCGTACAGTTCAGGACGGCGGTTGGCAAGCGGACGCAGCTGCGCCTTTTGCGCATCGCGCTTCTCACGCAGCGTGGTCACACTGCCGGTTGTGGTGGTATCGAGCTCGGTCATAAGAATTGAAAAATCTCCAAATTCGCGGATGGGTCGCTCGCCGCGGCGAGGTTGAGGGTGACGACAACGAGTGCCAGATCGCCATCTTCTACTGATAGCGGTCCGAGCCGAATCATATAAGCTAGTTTGGACAGAACGTGACGTCAACCGTCGGAAGTGACGTCCTCGCGGTGAGTTACGGCCCTGGCCAGCGCCACGATCCGCTCCACCTGCTCTTCCTGCGTGATGTAGGTCGTATCCACCACCACGGCATCGCGCGCCGGTACGGTCTGCGTCGCGTCCTTCGCGTCGCGCTGCACCAGCCGGTCGGTCTCCTCGGCCACCTCGGTGTCGGTGGGCGAACGCCCCAGCCGCTGCACCAGCCGCCGGCGGGCCCGCTCCCACGGGTCGGCCACCAGAAACACCTTGAGTAGCGCCTCGGGGAACACCGCGGTCCCCATGTCCCGACCGTCCACCACCACGTCGTGGTCCCGGGCCGCATTCCGCACCTGCCCGTTCACCCAAGCCCGAACGCCCGGCATCTGAGCCACCAACGACACCGCGCGCGTCACCTCAGGCGAGCGGATCTCGTCGCCGACCGCTCGACCGTCGATGAGCGGCAGGAACGAACCGCCACCGGCCGGCTCGAGGGTGACCCTCGGGGCGTGGGTCAGCACGTCGGTCTCGCTCCAGGCCTCGGGGGCCGGGTCGGCCGCCAGCGCGGCAACCGTGACCGCGCGGTAGAGCGATCCGGAATCCACGTGCCGGAAGCCGAGTCGGTCGGCCACCCACCGGGCGGTGGACGACTTGCCAGCGGCCGCCGGACCATCAATGGCGATCACCAATCGAGGCGTCCCGACGCTCATCCGGATACCACCCCAGCCAGCAGGCCCCAGAACCCGGGGAACGACACGTCCACGCACGAGCGGTCGTCGATCTCCACTTCGGCCCCGTCGGACGCACCGAGCACGCCGAACGCCATCGCGATACGGTGGTCGCCGCGCGTGGTCACCGCCCCGCGGAGCGGCGCACGTGTGCCGTTGATGACCATGCCGTCGGGAAGCTCCTCGGCGTCCACGCCAAGGGCTCGCAGGTTCTGCACGACGGTCGCGATGCGGTCGCTCTCCTTCACTCGCAGCTCCCCGGCTCCGGTGATGCGCGTGGTGCCCTCGGCGCGCGCGGCCAGACACGCGGCCAGTGGCAGCTCGTCGATCATACTCGGGACCTCGTCGCTGCCGATGTCGGTTCCGACGAGCGCGCCCGCGGTCACGCGGAGTGTGGCCACGGGCTCCCCCCCACGCACGGTCTCCTCGACAAACTCGACGCGCGCCCCCATGCGGCGCAACAGTTGGAGGAACCCGGTGCGGGTGGGATTCACGCAGACGTCGCGCAGGAGCAGCTCGCCGCTGTCCGCCATCGCCGCGAGGGCGGCGAAGAAAGCGGCCGACGACGGATCTGCCGGCACGTCGACGTCGGCGGCGGGAAGCGAGGTCACGGGTTCCAATGACACCCCGTGGTCGCCCGTACGGACCGGGACGCCGCGCGCGGCGAGCATCCGTTCGGTATGGTCGCGAGAGGCGAGCGGTTCACGCACCGACACGGGCACCCCGGCCACGAGACCGGCGAGCAGGACGGCGCTCTTCACCTGCGCGCTGGCCACCTCGGTGTACCAGTCCACGCCGTGCAGCATCGCACCATACACGACCATGGGCAGGCCGTCGCCGCGCTCGCAGTGCACGCGGGCACCCATCGCCTCCAGTGGGCGGATGATGCGCCGCATCGGGCGGCGGCTGAGGCTCTCGTCTCCCACGAAACGGGAGGTGAATGGACGGGCCGCGGCCACGCCGGCCATGAGGCGTGTCGTGGTGCCGCTGTTGCCGCAGTCGAGATCGCCCGGCGGAGAGCGCAGGCCGGCCGGGCCCACGCCGGCGATGGCAATGCTCGGCCCGAGCGCGGGCACGTCCACTCCCAGGGCGCGGAGTACCGTCGCCGTGGAGCGCACGTCGTGCGAATCGAGGATGCCCCGCACGAGCGACGTGCCGGCTCCGAGGGCGGACAGGATGAGCGCGCGGTGCGAGATCGACTTGTCGCCCGGGACGCGGACACTCCCGCGAACGTTCATGGCTGGCGGTGGCCGATCACCGGAGCCACGCTTCGAGCGCCGTGGCGAGATCGGTCTTCTCGTCGCGGTACTTCACGATCATCGGCGCCTGGAGCGCGAGCCCGTGGTCGGCCCCCCACCCTGCCGTGACCGCGCGGGCTCCGGGCACGACGACGGCGCCGGCGGGAATCTCGAGGGGGTCGTCGCCGAGGGCGCGGTACACCGTCTCGCGCACGAGGTCGAACACCGGCGTGCCGCGCGTGAGCACCACGCCCGCCGCGAGCACTGCCCGCTCGCGCACGACGGTGCCTTCGTACACGCCGCAGTTGCCCCCCACCAGCACGTCGTCTTCGATCACCACGGGGCTGGCGTTCACGGGTTCGAGCACGCCCCCGATCTGGGCGGCCGCGCTCAGGTGCACGCGTTCGCCGATCTGCGCGCACGATCCCACGAGCGCGTGCGAATCGATCATCGTGCCGCTGCCCACCCACGCACCGACGTTCACGAACATCGGTGGCATGCACACCACGCCCGGCGCGACGTACGTGCCGCGGCGGATGCTCGAGCCTCCCGGGACCACCCGTACGCCATCGGCGGGGGCGAAGGTTCGCGCGGGAAACGTATCCTTGTCCACGAAGCTGAAGCGGACGCCGGCCCCCTCGGGAACGGACATGTCGGCGATCTTGCCGGCCCGGAAGCCGAGCAGGATGCCGCGCTTGACCCAGGGCACGGCGCGCCACCGCCCGCCAGCGTCGCGGTCCGCCGCGCGCACGGCGCCGAGTTCGAGCGCGTCGAGCAACTCGCGCACCACGTCGCGGGCGTGCGCGGGGAGTTCCATGCCCGCGGGCGTGGCGGCCAACTCGTCGATCCGTTCGGCGAGCGTGGGCATCAGGGCAGCGCGCCGGCGTGTTCGAGGGCCGCGCGGACGGCGGCGGCGTGCTTGGCATCGAGCGGCACGAGCGGCAATCGGAGCACGTTCTGGATGCGCCCCATCATGGCCAGCGCGGCCTTGGCGGCGAGCGGGTTGGATTCGATGAACGCGGCGCGCATCCAGGGCAGCAATGTGAAGTGGACGTCGCGCGCCGCGGCGAAGTCGCCGGCTGCGGCGCGCTCGCACAGCTGCGCCATGAGCCGCGGGGTGGCGTTGGATACGACGGAGATGATGCCGTCGCCGCCGGCGGCCATGATGGCCAGCGTCATCTCGTCGTCGCCCGAGAGCACGCTGAACGACTCCGGCCGCGCGGCCAGGATGTCGGTGATCTGGCCGAGATTGCCCGACGCTTCCTTGACGGCCGTCATGCTCGGGTGTTGGGCGAGGGCCAGCGTGGTCTTTGCCTCGACGTTGCTGCCGGTGCGGCCCGGGACGTTGTAGATGACGATGGGGAGCGAGGTCTCGCGGGCGATGGCCTCGAAGTGCGCGATGATGCCCCGCTGCGGCGGCTTATTGTACATCGGCGAGGCGTGCAGCAGATGCGTCGCGCCGGCGGCCTCCATCTCTCTCGACAGGGCAATCGCCTTCTTCGTGTCGTTGGACGCCGCACCGGCCACCACGGGGACGCGGCCGTTCACCTGCTCGACGACGATCTCGACCACGCGGCGGTGCTCGTCCACCGTCATCGTCGCCGCCTCGCCGGTGGATCCGCAGGGGACGAGAAAATGGATTCCCTCGACGATCTGCCATTCCACGAGGCGGCGGAGCGCCTCCTGGTCCACCGCGCCGGCGGCGGTGAACGGGGTGACGAGTGCGGTGCCGCACCCGGTGAGTCTGGCGGCGGTCATGTGGACGAGCCTCCGGTATCGGTGAGGACATCGCGCAGCGCGTAGATGCCGCGACGCCCGACGAGCCACTTGGCCGCGAGCAGGGCGCCCTCGGCGAACACGCGCCGGTCGCGCGCCGTGTGGACCAGGCGGATCTGCTCGAACTGGGCGTCGAATATGAGTTCGTGGATACCCGGCACCGAGCCGGTGCGCACGCTGGTGATCGGCACGTCGTGCCCGAGCTTGGCAGCCGCCACCTGCGCAAGAGCGATCGCGGTGCCCGACGGCGCGTCCTGCTTCTGCGCGTGGTGGGTCTCGATGAGGTGCACGTCGAAGCCCGGGGCGAGGCGCATGGCCCCGGCCGCCGCTTCGACGGTGAGCATGAACGCCGCCACGCCGAGCGAGAAGTTGGGGGCCGCGAGGAGCGCGCCGCCGACCTCGCGGACGAACCGCTCCACGGCGGGTCGTTCCGCGTTCCACCCCGTAGTGCCGACCACAATGGGACAGCGCGCGGCAGCGGCCACGCGGATGTTCTCGGGCGCCGCCTGCGCGGTGGTGAACTCCACCGCCACCTCCGCGCCGTTGAGCGTTTCGGCGGTGACCTCGCGGGCGTCGCCCCCCGACTTGTCGATGCGGGCCACGACCTCGAACCCATGCGCCGGCGCGAGCTGTTCCACCGCCCGGCCCATCTTGCCCATGCCGATGATCGCCAGGCGCGTCATGACCCGTTCCCCCCTCCGAAGAATTCGGCGTGAAGCCGCCGCATCACCGGGTTCACCTGATCGTCCTCCACCACGATCGTCAGGTTGATGCCGGTGGCGCTCAACGACAACATGTACACCCGCACGTCTCCCAGCGCCTGCAACGCGCGCGACATCGACAGGCCGCCGTCGCTCAGCCCGGCGCCGACCACGGCGACGATGCCGCGATTCCGCTCGATGGCCACGTCGCCCAACGCGCGCAGATCGACGATCAACGCGTCGAGATGGGACGCGTCGTCCACGGTGAGCGATACCGACACCTCCGACGTGGCCACGACGTCGACCGACGTCTTGTGACGCTCGAACACCTCGAACAGGGTGCGCAGAAACCCCTCGGTGAGCAACATGCGGGGCGACCGCACCTTCACCAGGCTCACCCCGCTCTTGCCCGCGATGGCCGTGACCGGCCGGCGCGGCGCGTCGAACGTGATCATCGTGCCGGGTGACTTCGGATGGCGCGCGTTGAGCACGTACACGGGAATGCCCAAGCGCACGGCGGGTGCAATCGTACTCGGGTGCAGCACCTTCGCGCCGAACGAGGCCAACTCCGAGGCCTCGTCGAACCCCACCCGCTCGATGAGTTTCGTCCCCTGTACGACGCGCGGGTCGCCGGTGAGCATGCCGTCCACGTCGGTCCAGATCTCGATGGCCTCGGCCTGCAGCGCGGCGCCGAACAGGGACGCACTGTAGTCCCCGCCCCCACGCCCCAGCGTGGTCGTGACGCCGGTGCTCCTGCACGACCCGATGAATCCGCCGAGCACCGGGATCTCCCCATTGCGCACCACCGGCGCGACCACGCGTTGCGCGGCTTCCGCGATCGCGTCGGGGTCCGGCTCGGCCTTGGTGAACGTGTCGTCGGTGATCATCACGCGCCGAGCTTCGACGTGCGCGGCCGGCAGCCCGGCGCGACAGAACGCGGCGGTGCAGAGTAGCGACGAGAGTTGCTCGCCGACGGCCGCGATGGCGTCCTGGCTGCGCGGCGTCAGATCGCCGAGCACCGAGAGCGCCCCGGCCAGACTGGCCAGTTCGTCGAACATGGCGCTCATCTCGCCCATCACGTCGTTGGCCTCGCGACCGGTGCCGAGCAGCGCTTCGGCTTCGTCGAGATGCCGCTTGCGCAGCGCCTCGACGCTGCGCAGGGCGATGATGAGCTGTCCGCGCGCCGACTGGTCGGCGATCTCGAGCAGCAGGTTGGTGGCCCCCGCCAGCGCCGACACGACGACGATCGGCGCGCGCCCGCGCCGCGTTTGTACGATCGCGGCGGCGCGCCGGATCGCCGCGGCATCGGCCACGGACGTGCCCCCGAACTTGAGGACGATCACGGCCGCCCGAGCAGCCCGCGCGCAGCCATGAGTTCGGCGTTCAGCACCGACGCGCCGGCCGCTCCGCGGATGATATTGTGGGCCATCGCCACCAGCTTCACGTGGAACACCGGATCGCGCCGCACGCGGCCCACTACGACCGCCATGCCGTTGCCCTCCATCCGGTCGCGCCGCGGTTGCGGGCGGTCGGGCTCATCGCGCAGCACGAGGGCGCGCGCGGGCGAGGTGGGCAGATGGCGGGCCTCCTCGGCGCCCGTCCATTCGCGCAGCACCGCCTTCACCTCGTCCGGGCCGGCGCTCTGCTCGAACTCCACCGACATGCAGACGGTATGCCCGTGCTCCACCGGCACCCGATTGGCGTGCGCGGTCACGGCGAATGGCGCCGGCCGGATGGCGCCCTGGCTCACGTGGCCGAGCATCTTGTTCACCTCGATCTCGATCTTCGGCTCCTCGTCGCGTATGAACGGGATGACGTTGCCAAGGATGTCGAGGCTGGGCACGCCCGGATAGCCGGCCCCCGAGACGGCCTGCAGGGTGGCCATGAACAGCCGCCGCACGCCGAATTTCTGGTGCAGGGGCGCCAGGACCATCGCGGCGGGAATGGAGGCGCAGTTCGCGTTGGTGACGATCGCCCCCGTCCAGCCGTGGCGATCGCGCTGCGCCGGCAGCACCTCGAGGTGGTGCGGGTTCACCTCGGGGATGAGCAGCGGCACGTCCGACTCCATCCGGTAGTTCTTGGCGTTGCTCAACACGATGCGCCCGGCGCGGGCGAACGCCGGTTCCACCTCGCCGGCCGCTGTGGCATCGAGCGCCGAGAACACCAGTTCGGCGTCCAGCGCCGCTGGGTCGCACGGCAGCACCGGCATGCCCGCCACGCCGGCCGGCGGCGCATCGTCGCCCACCCAACGTACGGCTTCCGCGTAGGACTTCCCGGCCGAACGCTCCGAGGCAGCGAGCGCGGCGATCTCGAACCAGGGGTGATCGGCGAGCAGTCGGACGAAGGCCTGGCCGACGGCGCCGGTGGCGCCGAGAATGGCCACGCGGCGCTTCTGCGAGGGAGCGGAGGTCATGGGCGGCGGGTCAGGACTGCAGGAGCGCGCGCGTCATGCGCGCGTAGGCGTCGACGGCACCGCGGAGTTCCGCGACGTCCACGAATTCGTCGGGCGTATGGGCGACGGTGATCGATCCTGGCCCATAGAGCAATGGCGTTCCCCACCGATCGAGGAGCGGGATGTCAGACGTGTAGGAAACCGCCGCCGTCTCGAATCCAGGAAGCGTGTGAAAGCGCTGCGGCGGGATGTGCGATCCCCAGTCGAGTTCGGCCCTGTCCTTGGCCCATCGTTCGACCTGGGCGCGCAACGGCGTCACGTCGCCCACGAGCCGGAACATGATCTCCACCTCGCACAGCGCGGGAACGATGTTGGCCTCGGTCCCGCCGTGAATGGTGCCGATGTTGAACGTGCTGGCGCCGAGCACCGGATCGGACGCGAGTTCGAGATCGTGAATCGTCGCAAGCAGACCGAGCATGGGCTCGATGGCCGACTGGCCCAGGTGCGCGTACGCCGAGTGTGCGGCGCGCCCGCGGGTGCGGATGATGACGCGCTGCGAGCCCTTGGCGCCGCTGGCGAGCTTGCTCTCGGTGGGTTCGCCGTTGATCAGCCAGTTGCTGGTGGCGGGCAGATGGTTGGCGGCGCGCGCGCCGTCGGAGTTCTTCTCCTCGCCCACCACGAACAGCAGATCCACCCGGTGCTCGCCTTCGTCGGCGAGCTGCTGGGCCGCGACCATCATGGCAGCGGCGATGCCCTTGGCGTCGCAGGCGCCGCGACCATAGAGGCGGTTGCCTTCGAGCCGCGGCGACACGTAGGGTGGCACGGTATCGAGGTGCGTGGACAGGGTGACGCCCTGACCCGACCGCGCTGCCCAGACGTTCGCGCGTCCGGGCGCGACTTCCTGCAATTCCACGTTCCAACCGCGGGCCACGAGCCAGCGGGAAACGAAGTCGACGGCGCCGGATTCGGCGCCGCTGGTCGATTGGATGGCCAGCAATTCGGCGGCGAGGGCGACGACGTCGGTCATCCGCCAAACTTATCAGGTTGGAGGCGCCACGGGAGCTACCACCCCGCCGCTATCCCGAACAGCATCTGGCCGTCGTTGTACGAGTGGGCGCCGCGGGCAAGGGCCCCGCTGTCGTAGTTGTCGGTGAAGGCCAGCGAAAGCGAGACCGTCCCGTTCATCTTCTCCCGCAGTTCCGTACTCGAACTGACCAGGAACTGCGAGACTCCCGTGGCGCTCGGTTGCCAGGACGTGGCGTGGGTAATCTGCACCCGGTCGTCGAAGGCGTGGTGGTACTTGGCCAGCCAGGAAAAGCGGGCGATCCGCTCGTCGGGAAAGTGGACACTGCTGTCCAGCGGGGTGGTCTGCTCCGCGGACAGCGACAGGCTGAGGCTCGCGGCGCTGGCGGGGGTTTGCTGGATGTTCCATTTGGCGCCCGCGCCCAGGCTGTACCGGGACGCGATGCGTTTCTCGAGGTTCGACTCGAAGGTCGTGGTGACGAAGCTCGAGAAGGGCGCGAGGGGGCGGAAGGTCATGGCCACCGTGCCGAGCCAGAGCCGCTTGATGACCGTGCGGGGACCCGATTGGACAGAGGCTTCGCCGTACTGGGTCTGCAACTCGGCACTGACGCCGAGCGCGGAGTCGACCCGGGCCAACCTGCCATCGGCGCCGAGCACCTGTTGCTGCGTGTTGCCGAAGAAGATGCTGGCGTTGGCCAGGGCGCCGCCCGACCAGAGCTTGGGGAGTTTCGCGGACGGTTTGGGCGTCGGCGTCAGGGCCACGGCAGGCGCGACGGGGACAGTGCTCAGCAGCACAAAGGCCAGTGCGGATGCGCCGGCCTGACGGAGTTCGAGGAACGACGGCATTTCGAAAAATACGCGCGGCGGCCGCAAGGGGTACCCCGCGATGGAGAGTTACGTAGTCGTGACATGGGAATGCCGGGGCCGGGTCTCGAACCCGGATGGGGTTGCCCCCAAGGGATTTTAAGTCAGACGGACCCCACCCATCGCGATGCGGCGAGTTGCGCCACTTTCGCGCTTCTTCATCCGTCGTCGCAGGGGGCCGCGATACCGGTGGCCTGACCACGACCCACCGCGATGCGCCGCTGTTGGACGGCGAAATCCGCCTCGGTTTTCCACGCAATTTTCCCCGCGAGGTCGAGACCGCAATTCGCTTTGCGGCCGACCGATTACTGGCCCGGGGACGCTCCCGGCAATCCCCGCAATGTCACAAAATCTTAGTGGCGTTTGGCTTCTCGCTGGCAGTCCAAGTAGGCCTCCCTGTGCGAGGACCGC
>DATLUQ010000055.1 GCA_035533015.1 Gemmatimonadaceae bacterium
TTCAGCCGCGCGGCGCCCGGCGGCGCCGCGGTCCGTCCGCAACCACCAAGTACGGCGGCCGCGCAGAGCGCGCCACCGATCGCGCGGTGATGTCTCATGCCGAAAGCTAGAACGTGTACCGCGCCGACAGCTGCACGCGCCTCGGCTGTGCTGCCGTGGTGTACACAATCGGATCCCCGGGGCGCCCCACCTGCACCCGCGGGCCGCCGCCCGCGATGCCGTTGGCGAACCCGGACTCCTGCACCGAGTTCAGCGCGTTGAACACGTCCAGCCGGAGTTCCAGCCCCCGGGACCGGCCCATGGGCACGATGTAGCCGGCCCCGAGGTCCAGGTTGAACACGCTGGGCAGCCGTCCGCTATTGCGGCCCAACCCCGGAAACCGATCGAGGTTGCCCAAGTAGACGTCGCCGAAGCCGGGGGTGCTCCCGTTCAGATCGTAGTAGGTGGCCGTGCCCGTGGCCGGGTCGTACTTCCCAGCCACCCAGTTGATCGGCTGGCCGGTCTGGAAATCCGCGATGCCGCTCAACTGCACCCGCGGCACGGGCGTGTACACGGAGCGCAGGCGGACCACGTGGCGGCGATCGTTCACCGCGTCCGCCCACTCGTTCTTGAAGTTGTTCCCCTGCGTGGCGGCAAAGTTCACGTCTTCGGTGTTGTTCCGCGCGTGCGACCAGATCCAGTTGAGATCCGCCGTCCAGGTATCACTGAAGCGGTGCTGGACTTCCGTATAGAGGCCGGCGTACTCGCTCCGCCCGCCCGCGTCGGTGGTCGTGAGTTGGCGGAAGCTCCCGGGCCGCGGAGTGACGGGCCGGTGGGCATCGCCGAACGATGGCGGCCGATTGATCGTATCGCCGGCGGTGAGCGTGTAATTCACCGCGTTGAGGTCCCACAGCCGGGGCAGGTGTTCCGTGGCCGCGTACACGACATCGAACGACACGCCCCAACTCGGACCGAATTGCTGGCTGTAGCCGAGCGTTGCCTGGTAGCTGCGCGGATTCTTCAGGCCCCGCGCGAACGTCTGCCGGATCTCGCGCGGCGGGAGCTGCCCGCGAGCGGCCAGCAGTTGCTGCTCGCTCGGCGCCTGACCGAACGCTGGCGCGCCCGCGCCGTCGAAGGTCACGGCGGCGCTTCCGTTCGAGCCGAACTGCGTGGCGTCCGAATAGACCGTATACGGGAACTTCCCGATGTAGACGCCAGCCCCACCGCGGAAGACGCGATCGGGGGCAAAGGTCCAGTTGAAAGATGCCCGTGGTTGGAAGTTGGTGAGATCGGGCGAACTGGCGCCCCGGGACGTGATATCATCGTAGTCCCACCGGAGCCCGTAGGTGACGTTGAGCAGCGGCGTGGCCCGCCACGCATCCTCGACATAGAGCCCGTACACGGCCTGCGACTGGTCCACGTGCTGCAGGATCGCGTCCACGGTATAGCTCTTGACCTGAACGTTGGCCGGGATGTCCCGAATCGAAATGAACCCGCCCGACCGGGTGATATTGCCCGTGTTGGCCACTTCGTACAGGCCGTGCGGATTCGTGCCCGCGCCGTCGAGCCGGAACCCGGCGGCGATGACATCCGTTCCAGCCTTCAATGTGTGCGTCCCCGCCTGGCGGACGAGCTCATCGCGCAGACTCACCTGGGTCTCGCGTTCGTCGAACTGAAAGCCCGAAGAGCCAACGATGGCCTGCAGCGCACCCTGCGGCGACTCGATGTACACCTGCGGCGTGTTGAGAGAACTCGCCGTGGGCGGGTAGTACCAGTGGTAGGTGGCCACCTGCACTGACACCATGTTGGACGTGTGAGCCGTGACGTCGCTGCGGTGGGTAACGCTTCCGATGATTCCCAGCCGGTACTGGCCCACATCCGCCTCGGGCACCACCAGCCCCCCGCCCTCGCCACGCAACTGCAGGTTGCTGGCCGCAACCTTGAACGTCGTTGTCTGCGTACCGCTCCACACCTCATCCAGTCGGCCGAACAGCTTGAGCTGCCGCCGCTCCTGCGCCCCCGCTCCGTTTCCGAACGCCGTGGTCACGGCCTGGGGAGTCTTCTCGTCCAGGTACTCCGCCGCGCCGAAGACGAACGTCCGGTCGCGGTCCAGCGCTCCTCCGCCGGATCCGCCCAGTTGGTATCGATGAAATCGCTGCGGATCAGTGTTGGATGGCGTGAATGTCGGTCGGGCATCGAATCCACGGCCGGGGCGCCCGTACGCGAAGAGATCGCCGTGCCAGTCGTTGGTGCCGCTGCGGGTGACGTAATTGACAATTCCATTGGAACTCCGCCCGAATTCCACGCCGTATGTGTTCGTCTTCACGTCCACGCGGCGCAGGGCGGACAGCGGCAGGTCCACCCGCGTTCCGCCCAGGAACCCCTCGTTGTTGTCCAACCCGTCAATGAAGTACTGGGTATACAGGGAATTGGAGCCGTTGATGCTGAGCACGGGGGCCGTATCGAAGAACCCCGTGGCCTGCGTGACGCCCGGCACGTAGAACGCGAGCTTCAGGGGATCGCGTCCGTCCGAGGGGAGCGCCTCGAGATCCCGCGCCGTGAGCGTGCCACCGGTGGCGGCATCGGTGTGATTCACCAGGGGCGGCTCCACGGACGCGCGCACGGCGAACACCCCGAGCTGCGTCATGCGCGTCAACACCACGTCGACCCGGTGCACGTCGCCAGGCTGCAGCGCGGGAATCGCGATGGTGAACTCCGCGAACCCGGCACGTTCCACGTGCAGGGCGAATGGCTCGCCCGACGGAACGCGCAGGGAGAACGCACCGGCCGAGTCCGCGCGTACCGCGTGAGCGCTGTCTATCCGCACACGAGCGCTCGGGACGGGCGCACCGCGCGGGGTATGAACCGCGCCCGCCACGATCGAGGAGTCGGCGCGCTGGGCGTGTGCAGGCGCAGGAAACGCAGGCACCGCGGCAAGAAGCAGCAAAACGAAGGACCGGCGAATAAGCATGGAATGGATCTGCGTGGTGTCCACGGGGGAAATGGCCGCCGACATCCCGTGCCGCCGCCCGCAGAGGCGGCGGCCCGGCGGGCGGTCATGTCGCACCCGGGCAACACACAGGGGGCCCCGATGGTTCCGTGATGCTGGCCTGCGGCCTGTTCAGCGCAGAATCCGCCACGCCCATACGAGGCGCTGGGCCACGGTTGCCGCGACGAGCACGGCCATGGCCCCAAATAGCAGGACGATGTGCCCAGGCCAGATGAAGAACAGCGTGTACGCGACCGCGGTCTCGGTTCCGGCAACCAGCCCAGGCGGCATCGTGACGCTGGTCAACTCGCCGTTCGCCGCGGCGCCGAGCGCGCGCCGCTCGAGGAGGGCGGCAAGGTACATCCACGACGCGGCGTTCACGTAGAACACGCCGACGAGCACCACCGCCGCCAGAATGGTCGTGCGGCTGGCCGCCGCGATGGCGAACCCTATGGGAATCGCGGCGTAGACGGCGAAATCCAATACGATATCCAGGTAGCCGCCAAAGTCGGACTGGCGGCCCGACGCGCGGGCCACGGTGCCGTCGAATCCATCGAGGAAGCGATTGACCAGCCAGAGCATCAACCCCAGCGTGTACGCCCCGCGCGCGCCGGCCCCGGCACTCCCCATTCCGACAACGAACCCGATCACGGTGACCGCGTTCGGATGCACCATCCCGCCCAGCCGCCGCGCCAGCGGGGCCAGCAGCCGGTCTTTCAGCGCACGCAGATAGTCGTCGAACATGGGAGGTGAATGGCCGGGGACTGGGTTGGTTGGGAAATATACGGTCGGTGGAACGATTCCGACCCATCGACGGTTGCCCCGTCTGAAACGATCTCGGCGCGTGCGCCATCAGACGAGGACCCCATGGCTCGACCCGATCCAGAAATTCCCGCGTGCTGCCGGGGGCGCCAGGTGCTCTCGGCCTCGGTGCGCACATCGGTCATCGTGGGCACGGCACTCACCGCGATCAACCAGTGGCCGGCGTTGATCGGTGGCGGAATCGCGGCCGGCGTCCTGGTGCGGGTGGCCTTCAATTACCTGGTGCCGTTTCTGGTGGCGTACTATTCGCGCGCCGCGTTGGCCCGTGAACTGATGACGACATTCGTCCGCGGGCCGGTGGACGCATGAAGCGTTGGAAGGCAGCCGCCACCATCGCCGGCGTGGTGGCCGTTGCGGCCGGGGGAGTCGCGTACTGGCGATATTCCACCCGCGCGCCGCGGAAGAGCCAGCCGGCGAGCGTCATGCAGATGCTGGGGGCCACCCGGATCAGTGTTCACTACAACCGCCCGTCCGCCCGCGGCCGCACCCTCTTCGGCGGCATCGTGCCATACGGCCAGGTGTGGGATCCCGGGGCCGACGAGGCAACGACCTTCGAGACCGACAGGCCGATAATCTTTGCCGGCCAGGCACTCGCGTCGGGCAGCTACAGCGTGTGGGCCATTCCAGATTCGGCCGAGTGGACGGTGATCCTCAGTCGCGCGGCCCACGTGTACCACATCCCGTATCCCGAAGGTCACGACGCCCTCCGGGTGCGAATTCGGCCGGCGATCGGGCCATACGTCGAAACGTTGGCGTTCGAACTCCCGCAGGCGGATGCGACGCACGCGCTCTTGGTGCTGCATTGGGGCACTACGATGATCGACATTCCCATCGCGACGCGGTGATGCCGCCCGTCGGGAACAGAACGACTCTCGCACCCACCGGAGGATAGGCCGTGGAACGTACGTCCCGTTGGACCATGCCCCTGCTGCGGATCAGCATGGGAGTATTCCTGTTGCTGTGGGGAGTGGACAAACTGCTCGCCGCGCAGGGCGCGGGGCGGATCTTCAGCCACTTCTATCACGTGCCGGCGGGGCCCGTCCTGGTTCGCGCCGCCGCGGTGTTGGAAATTCTCGTGGCGATCTGCGTGGCCATCGGCCTATTTCGCCGCGCGTCGGCGTGGGCGGCGCTGGTCATGTCCGCCGCGTCCACGATCGGCAGCTGGAAGGAGATCCTGGACCCCTGGGGGCTGCTCGGCCTCACGACGGGGGGCACGCATCTCTTCCTGGCCTCCATCCCCCTCACGGCGGTCGCCGTGGTGCTGGTGCTGAATGCGTCCGACGACACGCTGGCACTCGATGCGCGCCTGCACAGACCGTCCAGGCCCGTATCGCCATGACCCCGCACGGTAGGAGCACCGCGAATGGCTGATTTTTCGGAGCTACCGCTCGGCATGCGCATGCAGCTCGCGCTGTATCCGTGGCGGCGCATCGATCCGGTTCCGTGGACGCCGATGCGGGTGCCGCTCGCCTCCGCGCGGGTGGCCCTCGTCACGAGCGCCGGCATGTATCGCGTCGGGATAGACGCGCCGTTCGCCCCCGTGCGGGGCGGCGACTCGAGCTATCGCCTGATCCCCGACGACACGGCGACGCAGGACCTAGTGGTCGGCCAGGTCAGCCACGCGTTCGACCGCGGGCCGGCCGAGCGTGACCCGAACATCGCGTTCCCGCTCGACCGCCTCCACGAAATGGTGGCCGATGGCACCATCGGCCACGCCGCGCCGCGGCACGTCAGCATCAACGGGTCGATCACCGCCCCTGGGCGTCTCGTGCGCGACACGGCGCCTCGCATTGCCGCGGAGCTGCGCGACGACGGGGTAGACGTCGCGCTGCTCGTGCCCATATGACCGATGTGCACGCAGTCCGTGGGACTGCTCGCGGGTGTGTTGGAAGGTGCCGGCATCAGTACCGTATGCGTCGCATTGGTCCGGTCGGTAGCGGAACGGGTGCGGCCTCCACGGGCGCTGGCCGTGCCGTTCCCGTTCGGCTCGGCACTCGACCGCGCCGGGGACCCGCCGCGCCAGCGTGCCGTCATGAGAAGGGCATTCGACCTGTTGCAGTGTGACGGGCCGGGGCCGATCCTCAAGGATCTACCAACCGACTGACCACACGGTCCGCTCGGGGCCCCGATACGGCGTTCTACATCACGTGTTCGTGTGGGCCCAACGCCACCGGGATCTTCGACGATTCAAGCCCTCCGTCTCTGATCCACGCTCCCGTCGCCTCGGCGGCCCGGTCTTCCAGCAGGGCTGCCTGCGAGAAGTCGTAGGCGCTCACGGGAAGCGGACACAGCGGCGGAACGATCGCGATCGGCGCACGCGCGCCGAGCCGCTCGACATCGTACACGAGCTGGCGCGCGACCAGCAGCGTCATCGTATGCAGCACCATCGCGATGGCGTTGCTCGGGGGTTGCGACGTGGCGCAGGTGAATCCGGTGGGCAGCACAATCACCCGCGAAGCGCCCATGGCGAGCGCCGTCGAGATCGGCGCGTTGTTGGCGATCGCCCCATCCACGAGATCGCGCCCACCGACGCGCACGGCCGGCAGGAGCACGGGAATGGACGCGCTGGCCATCAGCGCATCGCTCGCCGGCCCGCTCGTCAATACCACTTCCGCGCCGTTGCGCACGTCCGAGGCGACGATGGCGCACGGGAGCACGAGGCTCTCCAGCCGGGCATTCCCGAAGTGTGTGGTCAACAGGCGTCGCAGCCCCGATGGCTCGAGCAGGTGCTCCCGATGGCCGAACACGCCCCGCATGGCGCCTAGCGGATTGAGCGGAAACACGTCGCGTCTCGTGATCGATGCCCAGATCTGCCCGAGGCGCGCCACGCCGGCAAGCGTCGGATCGGCCGCGAAGTACGCGCCGTTGATGGCGCCCACCGACGTTCCAACCACGAAGTCAGGCCGCACGTCGGCCATCAGGAGCGCGCGCAGCATCCCGACCTGGATGGCGCCGAGGCTTCCGCCACCGGCCAGGACGAAGGCCGTGCGCTCGTTCATGACTGGCGCCTTGTCCGGCGGACCAACGACGGCAGAAACGACAGCGCCAGCAGCAGGAAACTGGCGGCTACTACCTGGAGCCATGCGGTCCGCGACGTGCCCGAGATGCCCAGCGCCAGACTCTGCGCGAACCAGGTGTACACGAGTGTGCCGGGGATGATGCCCAGCGCCGTGCCCACGACGAACGCGCGCGTCGGCACACGCGCCAGTCCGGACGCGACACTCAATCCGTCGAACGGAATGAGCGGAATCAAGCGAAGGCGCCCGATGGCCATCGCACCCGTCCGCGACGACAACGTGTCGAGCCGCGCGGCGTGGCGGCCCAGCAGGAGCCGGATCGCGTCGGCGCCGAGCGCACGCGCCAGAATAAACGATCCGGTGGCGCCAATCGTCGCGGCCATCCAGTTGAGCGCCGACCCCTTGGCGAATCCAAACACGATGCCTCCGGCGAGCGTGAACGGCGTGGCCGGCAGCGCCAGCGTGGCCGCCACGGCGTACACCAGCACGAACAGTGCCGACGCTCCCGGGGCACTGCGGAGGCGCGCAGCCAGTCCCAGCGGATCGCCGAGCATTCCGGCCGCCGTCCCCCGGAGGGCCAACCCGGCGGCCGCGATCAGGGCGACGAAGATGCCCAGCCGAATGAGGGCCGCACGGCGCGAGATGGACGGCGTACTCATCGAAACAGCGAGAACCACGCGCCGAACAGCCGGCGCGCCAGCGGCGTCAACCGCGTGCGTCGCCAGGCGTCCGCGGCTCGACGATACACTTCGGCCTGGGTCGGATACGCGTGGATGGTACCGCCCAGCGCACCCAAGCCCAAACGGTTGGTGATGGCCACCGCCAGCTCGCCGATCATCTCCCCCGCGTGATCCGCAACGAGCGTTCCGCCGAGAATACGATCGCTGCCGGCCCGCAGATGGACCTTGAGAAATCCACCGTCGGCCCCGTCGAGCACGGCGCGGTCCACGTGCGACAACTCCACGGTGACGGTCTCCACCTTGCGCCCGGCGGCCTCCGCCTCGGCCGGCGTGAGCCCCACGTGCGCCACTTCGGGCGACGTGTAGGTCACGCGAGGCACGACAAGTTTGCTGTTACGTCCCCCACCGATGCCGAAGAAGAGCGCGTTGGGGACGGCCAGCCGGGCCTGGGCATCAGCGACGTGCGTGAACTGGAGCGGCGACGAGACGTCGCCGATAGCGTACACGCGACGATTGCTGGTGCGCAGCCGGTCGTTGACGGTGATTCCGGTCGGCGAATACGCAATGCCGGCCGCGTCGAGCCCGAGGTTGTCCACGTTCGGCGCCCGCCCGGTCGCGATGAGCAGCCGGTCGCCCCGAATCGTCACGCTCCCCTGCGCGCCCGTCGCCGTCACGGTGAATTCCGCTCCGGCATACGACACGGACGTCAGGCGGTGATCGTGGTGCTGCGCGACGCCGTCGGCCCGGAGCGACGCCGAGACCAACTCGGCCGCGTCGGCGTCTTCGCGCGGCAGCAGGCGCGGACCGGCATTCACCAGGGTGACGGCCGTGCCCAATCGCGCGAACGCCTGCGCCAACTCCGCGCCGATCGGTCCGCCACCCACCACGATCAGATGTCGCGGGCGTTCGGTCACGGTGAAGATGGTCTCGTTGGTGTCGAACGGCGTGTCGGCAAGGCCGGGAACGAGCGGCACGGCGGCGCGCGCGCCGGTCGCGACGATGGCGCGACGGAATCGCACCGTGCGGTCTCCGATGCGCACCGCATCCGGCGCCACGAATGCCGCGTCGCTCAGAAAGACGTCGACGCCCAGGCCGCGGAACCGCGCGGCCGAATCGACGTCGCTCAACCCCGCTCGCAGGCCGCGGAGCCGGGCCATCGCCGCGGCGAAATCGCCGTCGCCCGATGCGCGCGGCCCCCCGAAAGCGGCGGCCGAGCCGCGCGCGTCATGCCACCCGCGGGCGGCACGGATGACCGCTTTGGACGGCACGCATCCCACGTTGAGGCAGTCGCCGCCGAGCATGGCGCGTTCAACCAGGGCAACGCGCGCGCCCAACCCCGCGCCGATGGCGGCGCTCACGAGACCGGCGGTGCCGCCACCGATCACGACCAGGTGATAGCGATCGCGTTTCGGCGGCAGCGGCCAGCCGCGAGGACTCACATTGCCCGCCCAGTGCGCGTTCGGCGCATCGAACGGCGGCGCCGCGAAGCGCCCGGGCCAGTCAGCCGGCGGGTCAGGGAATGTTCGTGTCACGTCGGCGACGGTCCTTGAAGAGTTGCGTGCGGTGCGTCGTGTAGCGGGGCAACCGGCAGCTGCCCGGAAAAGTTCAATGCACGACGCGGCGATGCCTCTTGACCCTATACCAAGGTATAGGGTGTAGGATTCAGGATCACGCGATGAGGAGGGGGGCGATGGCGCTGTCAATCGGTCAGGTCGCCGCAGCGGCCGATGTCAACATCCAAACCATTCGGTACTACGAGCGCCGCGGCATTCTTGTCCCCGCGAGTCGGACACCCGCGGGGTACCGCAAATACGGGGACGACGCGGTGTCCCGGCTGCAATTCATTCGCCACGCCCAGGCGCTCGGGTTCACGCTCGGCGAGATCGACGAACTGCTGGCCCTCCGCGTCCGCGATGCCGGCGCTTGCCGTCACGTCGAGAAACGGACGCGCGAGAAGATCGATGACGTGGACCTCCGCATTCGCGAGCTCCGGAAGATCAAACGGACTCTGGAGCGCCTCGCGGCGACCTGCGAGAGTCGACGGACCACGAACGCGTGTCCCATTCTGGAGGCACTGGAAGACAATGCCGATTTTGGAAGATAAGGGAACGACCTCGGCCGTTGGCGGACTCGCCGGGGCCGCCGCAAGTTCCGTCGCGTTGCTCTGTTGCGCAGGCGCAGGCCCGGCGCTCGCATTAGCCACTGCCCTGGGTCTCGGCTTTCTGATCCACGATGCAGTGCTGATCCCGCTGCTCGTCATCGCGCTGGGCGTCACCATGTGGGGGCTGAGCGATGGGCGAGGCCGCCATGGCAAGCCGTGGCCCCAGCATCTCGGAACCGTGGGTGCGGTGTGTACCCTGGGCGGGATGTTCGTCTGGCTGCCGCTTGCGTACGCCGGACTCGGCATGATCATCGCGGCCAGCGCGTGGAATCTCTGGCTGACGCATCGGTGCGCGGCCCCCGACCGGCAGACCATTTGACGGATTGTCTCCCACGACGTGAGGTGCATGATGGCTAAGGGCAGCGGCACAAAGCACGTCCACGCCGGTCGCGGTATGGAATACGACGTAGCCGTGATCGGCGGGGGCTCGGCCGGCTTCGCGGCCGCGATCCGTGCCGCGGAACTGGGCGCCCGGGTGGCCATGCTCGAGGGCGGCACGCTCGGCGGTACGTGCGTCAACGTGGGGTGTGTACCATCCAAGACGCTGATTCGCGCCGCCGAAGCGCAGCACCATCGCCAGCACCACGGGTTCCACGGTATTGCGACATCTGATGGCGTGCCCGACTGGGCCGCGGTGCGCGCGCAGAAGGACGAACTCGTCGCGACGCTGCGACAGGCCAAGTACCGCGACGTGATCCAGGGGTACGAGTCGGTGACTCTGTTCGAGCAACGGGCGGCCATCACCTCGGACCACGGCATCGACGTCGCCGACGGACGCCGGATCCGCGCTGGCAAGATCATCATCGCGACCGGCGCCTCGGCGTGGGCCGCACCGATTCCGGGGCTCGCTGAAGCCGGGTATCTGGATAACGATTCAGCCATGGCGCTCGACGAGTTGCCAGCGTCTCTGATTGTGATCGGGGCGAGCGCGGTGGGACTCGAACTGGCCCAGATGTTCTCGCGTTTGGGGGTACATGTCACCGTGCTCGAGGCGCTGCCGACCGTCGTGCCCATGGAAGACGCCGACGTGGGACGCGCGCTCGGCGACTATCTGCGCGCGGAAGGCCTGGACGTACGCGTCGGCGTCCGGATTGCGCATGTGGCGCGCACGGATGGGGCGTACCACGTATCGCTCACCGACGACGGCCGGCCGGAGACCGTGCACGCCGCCCAACTGCTCGTCGCAACTGGGCGGCGGCCGAACACTCACGGGTTCGGTCTCGAGGCGACTGGCGTGATGTTGGGGAAGAAGGGAGAAGTCGTCGTGGACGAGTTCTTGCAGACCGCCAACCCCGACATCTATGCGGCGGGCGACGTGATCGGCGATCCGGCGTTCGTGTACGTGGCGGCGTATGGCGGGTCGCTGGCCGCGGAGAACGCGCTGACCGGAAACGCGCGGCGCTTCGACCTGACCGCCCTACCCAAGGTCACGTTCACGGACCCCGGCGTGGCGTCGGTGGGCCTCACCGAGGTCGAGGCGCGAGCCAACGGGGGGACGGTCGTCGTGTCCATCCTCTCGATGGAACACGTGCCGCGCGCGCTGGCCGCCCGCGACACCCGCGGGTTCGTGAAGCTCGTGGCGGACGCGGCCACACGAAAGATCGTCGGCGCGCACATCCTCTCGACCGAAGCGGGCGAGATGATCACCGAGCCCGCGCTGGCCATCAAGTTCGGACTGACGATCGAGGATCTGAAGGCCACCTTCCACCCCTATCTGACGCTGGCCGAAGCGATCAAGCTCGCGGCGCAGACCTTCGACAAGGACGTGGCCAAGTTGTCGTGCTGCGCCGCGTGAGTTCCGGTTCCACCGGATGGGAAATGGCACGGGTCGGCGCGTGATGCGCCGACCCGTTCACCGTACCGTCCGCGCGTCTATGCGCCGGTTGGCACCGGCCCGTAGATCGCGCCGACGGTCGCACCGTACAGGAGGTGGCCGATCAGGGCGCCCATGGCGCTCATCATCGATCCCGAGAACAGCGGCATGCCCATCATGGGCAGCATGACGATCTCAAACACCAGCCAGGGTGCAATGCCGTAGATTGCGCCCCGCAGCCAGGGGGCGCCCGGAAGCCGCGAGGCCACGGCTGCGTAGATCAGCGCCAGAACCACGCCAACCATGAAGTGCGCTACCCACCCCGCGGCCATGTTGCCGCCCATCTTGCCGGCCAGCATCGCCGCCGGATTCATCTGAGGGATTCCCATCATCGGCGCCGCATACAGGCCGACGACCGTCAGCACCACTGTTCCGACCAGCCCGCCGACCACCGCCTTGCCGTAATTGATCTTCATGACCATCACCCCACGGTTGGAGAGAACGCGCATGGTAGATCTGCGCTGCAGGGGCAAGCATCGACGGGGCTGAATCGTCCCCCAAAGCGCTACGTTATGATGTAACCGTCTACGAGGTGGTACGCCATGACCAGTTGGATCGAGCTGCCAGATGAAGATCGGGTGGAGGGACCCCTTGCCGAGGCGTATGCGCGCGTGGCCGCCGCCCGCGGCGCGGTCGGGAACATCCTCAAGGCGCACGCGACGCGTCCGGCGGCGCTCGTCGCGCATCTCGACCTGTATCGCGAACTCATGTTCAGCCGCTCCGAATTGAGCCGCGCCGAGCGGGAATTGATCGCGTCCGTGGTCTCTTCCGTGAACGGGTGCCGGTATTGAATGCACCATCACGGAGGGTCGCTCCGTCAGCTCACGAAGGATCCGGCGCTGGTCGATGCCGTGCTCGCCGACCCGCGGGGAGCATCGTTGCCACCGCGCTGGCGCGTGCTCGCCGACTTCGCGATCGCGTTGACGGTGCAGCCCAGCGCGGTCTCCGGAGCCGACGCGGCTGCCTTGCGGGCCGTCGGCCTGTCCGACGCGGGGCTGCACGACGTCGTGGCGGTGACCGCGTATTTCAACTTCGTCAACCGGATGGCGGAGGGGTTGAACATCCCGCTGGAGTAACGCGAACCAGCGCGACGGCGCGCCGGTTCCGTCTCACGGCCCGTGCACGGCTGCCACGTCCTCGCGGCCGGCCAGGGCGGTCTCCATCGCACCCACTGAGATCGCGAAGTGGGAAGCGCTCCAGAGCGCGGTGCCGTCGCGCAGCAGGATCACCTGCGGCGATGCGTGGCCGATGCCCAGCGTGTCGGCGACGCGCTGCGACGTCTCGCGCTGCGTGAGCACGTCGATCAGGACCACCGGCACGTCGTCGTGACGCTGCGCATACCTCGACACTTCTCCGAGCGCACGCAGCGATGTCGGGCACGCCGGGCTGTGCTTGAATACCCAGCGGACCCCCGGCGAGTGGAGTTCGGCTGGAATGGTCGATCCGGGCTGACGGGCAAGGCGATGTATGCTCATGGGGTTCCTGATCCTGGCAGAAGGGACGACCGACGCGGGGGGCGGTCGTATTGCTCCGCGACTCCGTGTGGCAACTGGACAAGTGTTCACCCCGTCGTTCAGTTCCATGGCACGCCACAACGCCCGAGCGCCAACCCCGGGAAGTCGGGCCGCTCAACCGAATAGAGTCGCGATGGAACCATTCCAACGGAGGTCCGGTTGACACCGTCAATGCCGGACCATGACGACGCCAAACGGGAACGCGACAAGCAGTTTCGCGAGGAAGCGCTCCGCTGGCTTCCGCAAGTCGCACGATTCGCGTTGTCGCTTGCCCGGGACCAGTCCGATGCCGATGATCTCGTGCAGGAGACCTACCTGCGCGCGTATCGCTCGTGGCACCTCTACGAGCCAGGCACGGAGTGTCGTGGGTGGCTGTTTACCATCTGTCGGAATGAGTTCCTGCGTACGCGCGCGCGGCAGCAACGCGAGGTGGATCTCGATCCACCGGAACTCGAAGCTCGTCAGGCCGCGGCGGTGCACGAATCCGTCCGCAATACGATGCTCGAGGACATCTGGCTCCGGGTGGACCTCGCGCCTGCCATTCGCCACGCGCTTGCCGCCCTGCCGGAAGTCCTGCGGACCGCCGTGATTCTGGTCGATCTGCAGGATCTCAAGTACGAAGAAGCTGCCGTGGTCCTGGGCGTACCGGTTGGCACGGTGCGTTCCAGACTGTTCCGGGGCAGGCGACAGCTGCAGGAACCGCTGCTCATTCACGCGCAAGATGCGGGCTATGCCCCGCGACGACCGACCTCGGACGGGGGGGACATACCATGACGGAAGAACATTCGCACGACCACGAGATGCTTGACTGCGAGACCGTCATGCAGCAACTGTGGGATTACCTGGACGAGGAGCTGACGCCGGATCGCATGGCCGCGATCCGGACCCATCTGTCCATGTGCGCCCGGTGTTATCCCCAGTACGAGTTCGAGCGGGCGTTCCTCGCGGCGCTCAATGGCGCTCAGGCAGAGCATTCGGACCCGGAGGCGCTACGGGAGCGCGTGGCCGACGCGCTGCGCGCCGATGGCATGCTCGAGGTCTAGCCCCCGCGCGGGGCTCGACCGCGAGGCGTCTGGACTCACGCACGCACGAGCCGGGAGTGCCTGTCGGGCACGACCGGCTTTCGCGTCTCCGGCGGTGATGCGCGGACGGCGCGGCCGCCCATAGCGCGGGCGGTCTGCTCGAGATCTTGCAGGACGTTCATGAACGTGATGAACGCATCGTACGGCGTGTCGTACGGGCTGAAGTACTTGTGGACGTCCCCGTCGTTCGACCATTTGGTGCAGATGTAGTAGAGGTGGTCACTCGTGGTCAAACGGCGCCAGACCGACAATAGATGCGCATCCCCCGCGGCGGCGACTGCGGCTCCGACCTGGAACAGGCGGTCGCGCGCCGCCTCCTGCAGTGGGTTTCCCAGCCACGCCGTCACCCCGCGATCCTCGTCCGCCCACGACGTGGGTCGGGGGAACGACAGCGTGCCGACCGGCGCGCGTTCGGCGAGCGTGGACGGATGCACGAACCGGAGCCCCCGGCGCCGGCAGGCGTCGGGCAGGTGCCGCAGAAACTCGAAGATTCCGGTGTCGGCCCATTGGTGTTCGCCGAATGTCTCGTAATCCAGAAAGAGATGGATGCTGTCGCCGGGCGAGGCGGCCAACCAGTCGGCGTAGGTTTCAGCGGTCAGTGGCCAGCGGGCCCAGTCCCGGTTGGAGAACCGGAAGCCGACATCGTCGCTCAGGCGATGGTTCCGCGGCAGCAGCCGCAAGCCCGGGGCGGACGCGGCCGCGTATACATGGTTCGCCGAACGCCACCCAAGCACCTGGTCCGCCCCCTCCACCATCATGCCCGTATACCCGAGGCCCTCGATGGTCGGGGCCAACTCGTCGAAGTAGATGAGTTCGGTATTCCGGAACACACGCGGGCGCTGATGAAAGTGGCGCGCGATTGTGCGGCGATGGAGAAGGACCTGTTCGCGAAACTCCGCCGGCTGCCCGAGGCTGGCCAGACTGTGGTAGGACGTCTCCGACAGGAGTTCCACGCCGCCGGTGCCGACGACCCGTTGGAAGCTCTCCAGGACGTCGGGAGCCGTATCGGACATCTGCTCGAGGACCGTGCCGCTCAGGCTCAACGCAAAGCGGAATTCCCCTTCGCTCTGCCGGATCAGCTCGCCGAGCAGGCCGTTGGTGGGCAGATAGCACTTGTCGGCGACCCGCCGCAGCAACTCGCGATTGCGCTGGTCGTCGAAATAAGCCTGCCCGGTGCCGATGTCGAAGAACCGGTAGCGGCGCAGCCGGAACGGCTGGTGCACCTGCGCATAGATGCAGATGTCACGCATTGGCCGCTCCGGCGTGCGCCGCGATAGCCCGTTGATACACCGCTTCGACCCGCCGCGCCGGTTCGCCAAGGGAGAACCGCGGGCCCGCCACCTCGTCGCGCCCGCGCACGGCGAGTTGGTCGCGCAAGTCGCGGTGGCCCAGGAGGCCGACCACGGTGCGCGTCATCTCGTCGAGATCCCAGAAGTCGATCTTGATGGCATGCGTCAGCACCTCGGCGACGCCGGCGGTCGGCGGCACGATACACGGCGTGCCGGCCCGGAGACTCTCGAGCGCGACCAGTCCGAACGGTTCGCTCACCGACGGCATGACGCACACGGTGGCCATCTGGAACGCCCGATCCACCTCGACACCAGCCACGGCGCCCGCGAAGTGGACCCGATGCGCGATGCCCATTTCGGCCGCGCGCGTGACCATCCGCGGCACCAGATCACCGGTGCCGGCGACCACGAAGTGGGCCTCCGGGACGAGGGCGGCGACCCGGCCGGCGACATCGAGAAAGTACTCCGGACCCTTCTGCCGCGTGACGCGCCCGAGAAAGAGCACGATCGGCGCGTCCGGCGGCAGCGGACTGGCCGGTCCCGCGTCCCAGCGTTCGTATTCGTCGTCGATGCCCCAGTGGACCGCCGTGACGTGATCCGCGGGAACGCCATAGCGGCCGACGGCCTGCTGCTTGAGGGCCCGGCTGTTGGTGATGACGTGATCCGCAGCCTGGAGGCCGTCCCGCTCACGGGCCACGATCCACTCGTTCGCGCCGTCGCCCGCGCGATCGAACTCAGTGGCATGCAGATGGGCGACGAGCGGCTTGCCCGACACCGCGCGGGCGGCGACTCCAGCGGCGTAGGTGATCCAGTCATGCGTGTGGATGACGTCGTGCGGTTCGTCCTGCGCGATCGCTCCCGCAATGCCCGTCAGGCGGTCGACTTCCGCGAACAGGTTCGCGCCGTAGACCGCGGTGCCTTCCGTTCCCGCCAGGTGGGCACGCGACGTCAGGTAGAAGTCGCTCCCGCCGTACGGCTGCGCCGGCGACGGGATCCGGATGTGCCGGACCCGATGGCGCCCCCAAGTGGCGCTGACCAGTCGCAGACCGGCGATCTGCGGCTCGCCTACCGGGAACGGCACCACCAGCGTCACGGCGACGCCGCGGTGCACCAGGCCCTTCACCAGACCGACGGTCGCCGTCGCCAAGCCGCCGCTCAGGTGCGGAGGAAACTCCCAGCCAAACATGAGAACTCGTATCACAGGGCCGCTGCCTTTCAGAGCGAGAAGAGCGGGACGCCGCGTCGCCGCTGCACCCCAACGTGGCTTCACAACCGCCGATAGTGCCGGTTGGTTCCGTTTGTTTCCGAGCGGAACCATTCATCGGTGTCGTTGGTTGCCGACCACATGAAGACGCGAACGAACACTCCCGAGCACCGGCGCATGCGCGCGGTCAGCGAGGGCAAGGCCGATTGGCGGCGCTTCGGTCCCTATGTCAGCGACCGACAGTGGGGCACGGTCCGTGAGGACTACAGTCCGCACGGGACCGCATGGGACTACCTCCCTCACGACCACGCCCGGAGTCGCGCGTATCGATGGGGCGAGGATGGCCTCGCCGGCTTCTGCGACGATCAACAGCGACTCTGTCTCGGCCTGGCCCTGTGGAACACCCGCGACCCGATCCTCAAGGAGCGGCTCTTCGGCCTCACGGGACCCGAAGGCAATCACGGGGAAGACGTCAAGGAACTCTACTACTACCTCGACGCCACTCCGTCGCATGCGTACATGCGAATGCTGTACAAGTATCCGCAGGCGCATTTTCCGTATGCCTCGCTTGTCGCGGAGAATAGGGCGCGCACGAAGACCGATCCCGAGTTCGAACTCATCGACACCGGCGTGTTCGACGACGGTCGCTACTTCGATGTCTCGGTCGAGTACGCCAAGCGTACGCCTGAGGACATCCTCATGCGCGTGCGCGTGCGCAATCGCGGGCCGGTGGACGCCCCCATCGTCGTCGTCCCGCAAGCGTGGTTTCGCAACACCTGGTCCTGGGGCCGGTGGCCCGAGCGTCCGAGCATGCGGCGCATACGTGCTCGCGCGGTCGAGCTGACCCATCCGAGCCTGGGGACGTTCATCCTCCACATCGATGGACCGGACCGCTTGGCATTCTGCGACAACGACACGAACCACCACCGCCTGTACGGAGGCCCGGAACATCCGGGGTTCTTCAAGGACGCCTTCCACGAACTCGTCGTGCACGGGCGCGAGGAGGCGGTGAATCCGGCCGCGACGGGGACGAAGGTGGGCGCCATCTGGAGTCGTACCGTGCCGGCGGGTGGCGAAATCGAGATGCGCCTCCGCCTGACCCGCCCCGGTGCGGCGGCACCCTTCCGCGACTTCGACGACGTCTTCGCGCGCCGGCAGCGCGAGGCGGACGACTTCTATGACGTGCTTCACGGAGGCATCACGAACCCGGATGTCCGTCGCGTGCAGCGCCAGGCCCTGGCCGGCATGCTGTGGAGCAAGCAGTTCTACTACTTCGACGTCCCGCAGTGGCTCGAGGGCGACCCCGGTCAGCCGGAACCGCCGCGCGAGCGGCTCACCGGCCGCAACCACGATTGGACGCACCTCAACAACGCCGACGTCATCTCCATGCCCGATAAGTGGGAATATCCCTGGTATGCGGCGTGGGATCTGGCGTTCCACTGCGTGCCGCTCGCCCAGGTCGACCCCGACTTCGCCAAGGACCAACTGCTCCTGCTCACCCGGGAGTGGTACATGCACCCCAATGGCCAGCTCCCGGCCTACGAGTGGGCGCTCGGCGACGTCAACCCGCCGGTGCACGCATGGGCGGCTTGGCGCGTGTTCGAGATGGACCGTGCCCGGCGTGGGGACGACGGCGACCTCGAGTTTCTCGAGCGCATCCTCCACAAGCTGCTGCTCAACTTCACCTGGTGGGTGAACCGCAAGGACCCCCACGGCCTCAACCTGTTCCAGGGCGGATTCCTAGGGCTGGACAACATCGGTGTCTTCGATCGCAGCGCGGCGCTCCCGGTAGACGGCCACATGGAACAGGCAGACGGCACCGCATGGATGGCGATGTACGCGCTGAACCTGCTGCGCATCTCGCTGGAGCTCGCGCAGCACCGCCCGGTGTACGAGGACATCGCGACCAAGTTCTTCGAACATTTTCTCTCCATCGCCGGCGCCATGCGCGATGTGGGCGGCCATGGGATCGACCTGTGGGACGACGACGACGGGTTCTTCTACGACGTGCTCCATTACGACGACCCGGGACGGAGCCGTTGCGAGTCGCGGCAACTCAAGATCCGGTCACTGGTGGGCTTGATTCCGCTGTTCGCGGTGGAGACGCTGCAACCCGAGCTCCTCGAGCGGGTGCCCGGCTTCCGCCGGCGCATGGATTGGTTCCTGCGATACCGGCCGGACCTGGCGTCGCTCATCTCACGCTGGCAGGAACCCGGCGAGGGAAGCCGCCACCTGCTGTCGCTGCTCCGCGGCCACCGCATGAAGCGGATTCTGCGGCGCATGCTGGACGAAACCGAGTTCCTGTCGGATTTCGGCGTTCGCGCCCTCTCCAAGCATCACCTCGAGCATCCGTACCGCGTCGAGTTGGGAGGGGTGGTGCGCACGGTGGGCTACCAACCGGCAGAATCGGACAGCGGCCTTTTCGGCGGCAATTCGAACTGGCGCGGTCCGGTCTGGATGCCGGTGAACTACCTGCTGATCGAGTCGTTGCGGAAGTTCCACGCGTACTACGGCGACGACTTCCGCGTGGAATGCCCGACCGGCTCCGGCAACCTGCTCAGCTTGCAGGAGGTGTCCGACGAGTTGTCGTCCCGCCTGTCGCGACTCTTCCTAGCCGACGCCGACGGGCGGCGTCCGAGTCTGGGCGACCACCCGACGTTGCTGCGGGATCCCGGGTTTCGCGATCTCTGTCTGTTTTACGAATACTTCCACGGCGACAACGGACGGGGCGTGGGTGCATCGCACCAGACCGGGTGGACGGGCCTCATCGCGACGCTGCTCACCGAAGCCGCATCGGTCAGGCGGGAGGAGTCATGATTCTCGCCTGCGATGTCGGGGGCACCAAGACCAACGTGGCGCTCTTCGAGCGCAACGATCGCGCGTGGCGCATGGTGCGGATGGATTCGTACCCCAGCCACGACCAGGGTTCGTTGCACGAGATCATCGCCGCCTTCGTCGGCGATGCGTCGCTCCAACTCGAGGCCGCCGGATTCGGCGTCGCGGGGTCCGTGTCGGGAGACCGGGCGGACACCACGAACCTGCCATGGGCGGTGGACGGGCGCCGCCTCGCCCGCGTGCTGGGGATCAACCGCGTTTCCCTGCTCAACGACGTCGAGATCCAGGCATGGTCGCTGCTCGCGCTCGAACCGACCGACCAGGTGACGCTGCAAGCCGGCCCGCGTGGCGCCGGCAATCTCGCCGTGATCGCGGCGGGCACCGGGCTCGGCATGTCGGCCCTCGTGCGCGGCACCGGCGCCACCCGCTCGCTCGCCAGCGAGGGCGGCCACGCCGACTTCGCACCGAGCGACGAGACTGACCTCGCCCTCCTACGGTATTTACGAAAGCGGTTCGGCCACGTGAGCGCCGAGCGCGTGCTCTCGGGCCCGGGACTCCACAACGTCTACGAGTTCTTTCGTGATCGGGACGGCGGCACGGAGCCGTCCTGGCTGGCCGCTGCGATCGCGGCGGGCGACCCCGCTGCGACGGTGGCCCACGCGGCCATGGACGGCAGCAGTGCCCTCGCGGAGCAGGCGGTCCTCCACTTCCTCGGTGCGTATGGCGCCGAGGCCGGCAACTGGGCATTGCGGACCATGGCGACCGGCGGCGTGTGGTTGGGCGGCGGCGTGGCGCGCAAGCTGCTCGTGGGGCCGGCGGGAACGCCCGACGCCTGGCAGGCGCGGGCCCGCGACGCCTTTCTGGCCCGGTTTCGCGACAAGGGACGGCTCAGCGGGATTCTCGACGCGATGGCCGTCCACGTGATCGTCTGCGATGAGGCGCCGCTGTTGGGGGCGGCCCACTTCGCGCTCTCGGAGATCGGCCGTTGAGGCCGTCACGGTCAACACCAGAGGAAGACAGGTATATGCAAATTGGAATGATCGGCCTCGGACGCATGGGTGCGAACATGGTACGCCGGTTGCGCCGGCGCGGACATGACGCGGTCGTGTTCGACCGCGCCCAACCGTCGGTGGAGGCCCTCGTCCGGGAAGGCGCCGAGGGCGCGACCTCCCTCGCCGACCTTGCGCGGCGGCTCGACGCGCCCCGGGTAGTGTGGCTGATGGTGCCGGCGGCGGTGGTTGACGCGACGATCGCCGAGTTGGCCCCGTTGCTGGCGCCCGGCGACATCATCGTGGACGGCGGGAACTCTTACTACGTCGACGACCTACGACGCGCGCACGACCTGGCCGCCCACGGCATTCACTATGTCGACGTTGGCACGAGCGGCGGCGTCTTCGGGTTGGAGCGCGGCTACTGCCAGATGATCGGCGGCGAAACCGACATTGTGCGGCACCTGGATCCCATCTTCGCCGCCCTGGCGCCACCGAAGGAATCGGCGCCGCCCACGCCGGGCCGCGAGGGAAGATCCGGCACCGCCGAATTGGGCTACCTGCACTGCGGGCCGTCCGGCGCCGGGCACTTCGTCAAGATGGTGCACAACGGCATCGAGTACGGCATCATGGCAGCGTATGCCGAGGGGCTGAGCATTCTGCGCCACGCCAACGTGGGACGCGCGCCACAGGAACACGACGCCGAGACGACGCCTCTCCGCAATCCGGAGCACTACCAGTACGACCTCGACGTCGGTGAGGTCGCCGAGGTGTGGCGGCGTGGCAGTGTCGTGTCATCCTGGCTTCTCGATCTGACGGCCGAAGCGCTGCTCGGCGCCCCCGATCTATCGAGTTACGCGGGCCGCGTCTCCGATTCGGGCGAAGGACGCTGGACAGTCAAGGCCGCCATCGATGAGGCGGTGCCAGCCCCCGTGCTCACCACCGCACTCTACCAACGGTTCTCCTCGCGCGGCGAAGCCGACTATGCCGACAAGATCCTGTCCGCCATGCGGGCCGCCTTCGGCGGCCACCGGGAGAAGCCATGACGCCGCCGCGGTCCGGAGCGCTGGTCTTCTACGGAGCGACCGGCGACCTCGCGTACAAGAAGATCTTCCCTGCCCTCCAGCGCATGGTGAAGGCCGGCGTCCTGGACGTGCCGGTGATCGGCGTGGCACGTCAGGGCTGGTCGCTCGACCAGCTCCAGGCCCGGGCCCGCGAGAGCGTCGTCCAACATGGCGGCGGCGTCGATCCGGTGGCGTTCCCCACGCTTATGCGCCTGCTCCGCTATGTGGAGGGCGACTACGCGGCGCCAGGGACCTTCGACCAACTGCGGCGTGAACTGGGCGACGCCACACACGCCCTGCACTACCTGGCCATCCCCCAGTCGCTGTTCGAGGTGGTGATCAGCCAGCTCAACCGCACCGGCTGCGACCAGAGCGCGCGCCTCGTCCTCGAAAAGCCGTTCGGCACCGACCTGGCCTCGGCCCGGCAACTCAATGGCATCCTGCACCGATGCTTCGACGAGTCCGCGATCTTCCGCATCGATCACTACCTGGGCAAGGAAGCCGTGCAGAATCTGGTCTTCTTCCGCTTCGCCAACACGTTTCTCGAGCCGATCTGGAACCGGCGTTACGTCGAGAACGTGCAGATCACCATGGCCGAGCCGTTCGGCATCAAGGGGCGCGGCGCGTTCTACGATCAGACGGGAGCGATCCGCGACGTCGTTCAGAATCATCTGCTCCAAGTGCTCTCCAACATCGCTATGGAACCGCCGCCGCGGAGCCACGACACCGAGACCCTGCGCGACGAGAAGGTCAAGGTGCTCAAAGCCATCGCGCCACTCGACCCCCGCCACGTGGTGCGCGGCCAGGTCCGCGGCTATCTCGACGAACCGGGCGTGGCGCCGGGGTCTCGCACCGAAACGTTCGCCGCGCTCCAACTCCGCATCGAGTCGTGGCGTTGGGACGGCGTGCCGTTCTTCATCCGCACGGGCAAGAGCCTGCCCGCGGCCTGCACCGAAGTCGTGGTCAAGCTGCGCCGCCCCCCGCCGGTCGCGGGCGTGCCCCTGGTCTCGAATCACGTGCGCTTTCAACTCGGTCCGGCGTTCCAGATCGGGCTCGGCGCGACCGTCCGCGAACCCGGGCTTCCGCAGGGCCACCCACTCGAACTGCTGGCCACGCACGACCACAAGGGCGCGGAGACCGATCCCTACGCCGAGTTGCTGGGCGACGCGATGCGTGGCGAGACGTTCCGCTTCGCGCGCCAGGACTATGTGGAGGAGGCGTGGCGCATCGTCGATCCGATTCTCGACGTCGCGACATCACCCATCATCTACGAACCCGGGTCGTGGGGCCCCGCCGAAGCGCTGAAGCTGGTGCCGGGCGGATGGGCGGAACTCCCGAGGAGATCATAGACCATGTCTGACGCGCACCCGACACTCTGGCTGTGCCGCCACGGCGAAACGCCCTGGACGGTGCTCGGCCGCCACACCGGCCGCACTGACGTCGCGCTCACCCCACGAGGCGAGCGGCAGGCGGTGGCGCTCGGCCGACGCCTCGCGTGTCGGCCATTCGCCCTCGTACTCACCAGTCCCCTCGTGCGCGCGCGCGACACCTGCCGGCTCGCGGGCTACGGCGACACGGCGGTGATCGAACCCGACCTGCAGGAGTGGGACTACGGCGCGTATGAGGGGCTGACCACCCAGGAGATTCGGGTCGAACAGCCGGCGTGGACCAACTGGAAGGACGGCGCTCCGCTCGGCGAGAGCCCCACCGACGTGGGGCGCCGGGCGGACCGCGTGATCGCGCGGGTGCGCGGCATCGACGGCGACGGGGCGGTGTTCGCCCACGGCCACCTGCTGCGCGTGCTCGCCGCCCGCTGGCTCGGCCTCCCGCCGAGCGCGGGCGCCCTGTACGCGCTCGACACGGCGTCGGTCAGCGTCATGGGTTTCGAGCGGGAGCAACGCGTGATCCACCACTGGAACGAGATCTGCCATCTGGAGGAGGCGTGATGCGCGAGGAAACCCTGCCGGACGCGGAATCCGTGGCGCACCGGGCCGCCCAGGTCATCGCGGAGGACGCGCGACGTGCCGTAGCGGCGCGTGGCCGGTTCCTGCTGGCCACGAGCGGCGGCACGACACCCTGGCGCATGCTGCGCCTGCTCGTCGACGAGGACGTGCCCTGGTCGCAGGTGCACCTGTTCCAGGTGGATGAGCGCGTCGCGCCGGAGGGCCACCCCGATCGCAACCTGACGCACCTGCGGGAGTCCCTGTTAGCGCACCTCCCGGTGCCGCCCGCCGGCATATATGCGATGCCGGTGAACGCGCCCGACCTCGAGCGTGCCGCGGCGGAGTACGCCGCAACGCTACACAATGAAGCGGGAAATCCACCGGTGCTGGACCTCGTGCACCTCGGCCTCGGCGAGGACGGTCACACCGCCTCCATCGTGCCGGGCGATGCCAGGCTCACCGCCGCGACCGCCGATGTCGCGGCCACAGCGACGTACGCGGGCTACCGGCGGTTGACACTCACCGTGCCGGCGATCAATCGCGCGCGAGCAATTCTGTGGGTCGTGACCGGCGCCGCGAAGGGGCCGGCACTCGCGCGCCTGCGCCACGCCGACCGGCTCGTCCCGGCCGGGCGCATCCGCCGCGACGGCGCCACCATTCTCAATGACGCGGCCGCCGATCTGGCGTCGCTCTCACGCTGACCGAGGCCCCATGCCGCTCCAGACCGATATCGACCAACTCTCCATCGCGACGATCCGCACACTCTGCATCGACGCCGTGCAGCAGGCGAACTCTGGCCATCCGGGCACCCCAATGGCCATGGCGCCGGTGGTCTATGCGCTCTGGCAGCGGGTGCTGCGATTCGACCCCGACGATCCGATCTGGCCCAATCGCGACCGCTTCGTGCTGTCCATGGGCCACGCGTCAACGCTGCTCTATAGCCTGCTCCATCTGACCGGCACCAGGGCGGTGGACAGCGACTACGAGCGACTCGGTCACGTCGCCGTGTCGCTCGACGACCTCCGGCGGTTCCGTCAACTCGAGAGCCGCTGTCCCGGGCATCCCGAGTATCACTGGACCTCTGGCGTGGAGACGACGACGGGGCCGCTCGGCCAGGGCGTGGCCACCAGCGTGGGCATGGCCATCGCCGAGCGCTGGATAGCCGCCAAGTTCAACCGCCCGGGGTTCGACCTCATCGACTACGACGTGTACGCGCTGGCCGGTGACGGCTGCATGATGGAAGGCGTATCCGGCGAGGCGGCGTCCCTCGCCGGTCATCTCGGGCTCGGCAACCTTTGCTGGATCTACGACAACAACCGGATCACCATCGAAGGGAGCACGTCGCTCGCCTTCTCCGAGGACGTCGCCACGCGATTCATCGCGTACGGGTGGAACGTCACGCGCGTCGGCGACGCGAACGATCTGGAGATGCTGTCGCGGGCCCTGGCCACGTTCAAACGCACCACGGGGCGGCCCACGCTCATCATCGTCGATAGCCACATCGGCTATGGTTCGCCCAACAAGCAGGATTCGCACTCGGCCCACGGCGAGCCGTTGGGCCAGGAGGAGGTGCGCCTCACCAAGCGCGCGTATGGATGGCCGGAAGACGCCCAGTTCATGGTGCCCGACGAGGTGCGCGCGCACTTCGCGCGCACCATCGGGGCCCGCGGAGCCGGCCTGCGCGCGGAATGGACCAAAGGGTTCGCACAGTACCGCGCGCAACACCCCGATCTCGCCGATGAGTTCGATCGCATGCAACACCGCCTGTTGCCGGACGGGTGGGATCGGAACGTACCCGAGTTCCCGGCCGACCCCAAAGGGGTCTCGGGGCGCGACGCGTCGGCGCAGGTGCTGAACGCCATCGCCGCGAATCTTCCGTGGCTGGTGGGCGGATCGTCGGACCTCGCACCCTCCACCAAGACGCGGTTGACGTTCGACGGCGCCGGTGACCTCTCGGCCGCGAATCCAGCCGGCCGGAACTTCCATTTCGGGGTGCGCGAGCACGCCATGGGCTCCATTCTCAACGGACTCGCGCTCTCCAAACTGCGGGCGTTTGGGTCGCAGTTCCTGATCTTCAGCGACTACTCGCGCCCCACGCTCCGGCTGTCGGCGCTCATGGAACTGCCGGTCATCTACATCTACACGCACGACTCCATCGGTGTCGGCGAGGACGGCCCCACCCACCAGCCCGTGGAGCAGATCGCGTCGCTCCGTGCCATTCCGGGCCTGCGCGTGTTCCGTCCAGGCGACGCCAATGAGGTGGTCGCCGCGTGGCGCGCCATCGTCCCGCTCCGGCATGAACCGGTGGCGCTCGTGCTCTCCCGGCAGGCATTGCCCACGCTCGATCGGTCGCGCTACGCGTCGGCCGACGGCGTGGCCCGCGGGGCGTACGTCCTCGCCACGGCGCCGGACGGCCCACCCCAGGTGCTGCTCCTCGGAACCGGCAGCGAGGTGTCCCTCTGTGTGGCCGCGCACGAGCGCCTCATCGCCGAGGGCATTCGCAGCCGCGTCGTCAGCATGCCGTGCTGGGAGCTGTTTGAGGAGCAGGACCAGGCGTACCGCGACGCCGTGCTCCCGCCCGGCGTCACGGCGCGCGTCGCCGTCGAACAGGCCTCGACCTTCGGCTGGGAACGCTACACCGGCCTCTCGGGGCGCGTCATCGGCATGCGATCGTTCGGGGCTTCGGCCCCCCTCAAGGAATTGCTCACGAAATTCGGATTCACGGTGGACGCCGTCGTGGCCGCCGCCAAGGAGATGCTGTGAACACCACGCAGTTATGGGATCGGTACCGGGAACGGCTGTGCATCGTGGACGCCCTTGGGCTGTCGCTGGACATCTCGCGCATGCGCTTCGACGACGGATTCCTGGAGCGGATGGCGGCGCCGATGGCGCGGGCGTTCCAGGCCATGGAGGCGCTCGAACAGGGCGCCGTGGCCAACCTCGACGAGCAGCGCCGCGTGGGACACTACTGGCTGCGCGCGCCCGAACTCGCGCCCGAGGCCGCCATCACCGACGCGATCGTCGCGGTCCAGCAGCAGGTGCGTGCGTTCGCCGCGGACGTGCACGCAGGCCGCGTGGCACCCGTCCGCGCGGAGCGTTTCCGCCACGTGCTCGTGATCGGCATCGGCGGCTCGGCCCTCGGGCCGCAGCTCGTGGGCGACGCGCTCGGCACCGCCAGCGATCCGCTGGCCGTACACTTCTTCGACAACACGGACGCTGACGGCATGGCGCGCACGCTGGCGCGCCTGGGCGACGGGCTGGCCAGCACGCTCACCCTGGTCATCTCCAAGTCCGGCGGCACCAAGGAAACCCGCAACGGCATGCTGATCGCCGCCAAGGCGTACGAGGGTCTGGGCCTCCCGTTCCCGCGCCACGCGGTGGTGGTTACGGGCGCCGACAGCGCCCTCGACCGTACGGCGCGGGCCGACGGGTGGCTGGCGCGGTTCCCGATGTGGGACTGGGTGGGCGGTCGCACGTCCGTGCTCTCGGCCGTGGGGCTGCTTCCCGCCGCGTTGCAGGGGTTCGACATCGACGCCATGCTGGGCGGCGCGCGCGACATGGACGTGGCCACGCGCCACCCCGCCGTGGCCCGCAATCCCGCCGCGTTGCTCGCGCTCATGTGGCACCACGCGGGCGGCGGCACCGGCGCCAAGGACATGGTGGTCCTGCCCTATCGGGATCGCCTGCTCCTGTTCTCGCGCTATCTCCAGCAGTTGGTCATGGAATCGCTCGGCAAGGAACGCAATCTCGCCGGCGAGATCGTACACCAGGGGATCGCGGTGTACGGGAACAAGGGCTCCACCGATCAACACGCGTATGTGCAGCAGCTGCGCGACGGCGTGGACAACTTCTTCGTCACGTTCATCCAGGTGCTGCACGACCAGGCCGGGACCCCGCAGGAAGTCGAGCCCGATACCACGTCGGGCGACTATCTGCTCGGATTCCTGCTCGGCACCCGCGAAGCCCTGTTCCAGAACGGCCGTGAGTCCGTCTCCATCACCGTCCCCGACGTCAGCGCCCGGACCCTCGGGGCGCTGATCGCGCTCTATGAACGGGCCGTCGGTCTCTATGCCTCGCTGGTCGGTATCAACGCCTACCATCAGCCAGGCGTGGAGGCCGGGAAGACGGCGGCGACCGCGGTGATCGCGCTGCAGCACGCTGTGCTCGGCGCGCTCCGCCGCACGCCGGGCACGTCGCGCACCGCCGCCCAGTGGGCAGCGGCGGCGGACGCGGCCGATCAGTCCGAGACGGTCCACAAAGTGCTCGAACACCTGGCGGCGAATGGTCGCGTCGTGCGCACGCCCGGCGGCCCCACCGATTCACGGTATGCACTGCCGCAGGTGCGCTGACCCACACCCCGCATACACGCCCAATCGGCCTCCTCACACACCGGATGTCCCATGTCGAATCCTCTCGTCACCTTGCAGCAACTCGGCCAGTCGCCGTGGCACGACAACATCCGCCGCGATCTCATCACGAGCGGGCAACTCGCGCGGATGATCGTCGACGGCGACATCACCGGCCTCACGTCGAACCCGACCATCTTCGAACAGGCCATCGCCAACACCGACGCCTACGACCACACCATCCGCACCCTGGCGGCGGAGGGCAGGAGCGCCGAACAGATCTTTGACGCCCTGGCCATCGCCGACATCCGCGACGCGGCGGACCTGTTCCTGCCGGTGTTCGAGCGCACCGAGGGGAGCGACGGCTATGTCAGCATCGAGGTGGCGCCCACGCTCGCCGACGACACGGCGGGCACGCTCGCCGAGGCCCGCCGCCTCTGGCGCGCCGTGGACCGCCCGAACCTGCTAGTCAAGATCCCGGCGACGCTGGCCGGACTCGGCGCCATTGAGGGCGCGATCGCCGAGGGCATCAGCGTCAACGTCACACTCATCTTCTCGCTCGAGCGATACGCGGCCGTGATGGCGGCGTACATCGCCGGCCTGCGAACGCGCACCAATGCCGGCAAGGGTCTCGGCACCATCTTCTCGGTCGCGAGCTTCTTCGTCAGCCGCGTCGACACGGCGGTGGACCGGCTGCTCGACGAGCGGATCGCGGCAGCCCCCGGCAACGCCGCGGGGCTTGCCGAACTGTGGGGCAAGGCCGGCATCGCCAACGCGAAGCTGGCGTACGCCGCCTGCCAACGGGTGTTCGGCGGCCCAGGATTTACGCACTTGGCCGCGCGCGGCGCCCGGCGTCAACGTCCGCTCTGGGCGAGCACGTCGTCCAAGAATCCGGCGTACCCCGACACCTACTATGTGGAGGCACTCATCGGCGCCGACACCGTCGACACCATGCCGCCCGCCACGATCGCCGCGTATCGCAACCACGGGGCGCCCGCGCTTCGAATCGGCGACGGCCTGGATGCCGCGGGCGAGACAATCGCCGCGCTCGGCGCCGCTGGCATCGACCTCACGGGTGTGCTCGGGCGCCTCGAAATCGAGGGGGTCGCGTCATTTGGCAAATCATATGATTCACTCCTCGCGGTGATCGCCGAGCGCGCGGCCGCGACGGGCCGCCTCGCCCGTACAATCGGGCGGGCGGGATGACCGCCATTCCCAGAATGTCCGACCAGGCCGCCGCCGAGCTGCCATGGCTCACCGTGACGCAGATGATCGAGGTGGATCGCGCCATGGTCGAGGACTATGGGATCGTCCTGCTGCAGATGATGGAGCTGGCGGGGCGGCACCTGGCGCACCTGGCCCGCGCGCGTTTCCTCGGCGATACGCCGGGCAGACGCCGGGTGGTCGTGCTCGCGGGGCCCGGCGGAAACGGCGGCGGCGCGCTGGTCTGCGCCCGGCGACTGGCCGGATGGGGCATGGATGTGTCGGTATTCGTGACCGCAGCGGCAGATCGTTTCTCCGAAGTGCCACGCCACCAGCTCGACATCGTCGCCCGACTGGGACTCGACGTGCACGACACCGACGATCCCTTGCCCGAACCACCTGACCTGGTCATCGATGGCATCATCGGCTACAGCCTGCGGGGTGCGCCTCGCGGACGCACCGCAGAGTTGATTCGCTGGGCCAACCGCGGCACCGCCCCCGTGCTGGCACTCGACGTCCCCTCTGGGCTGGATGCCACGACTGGCGCACCGACGGACCCATGCGTGCGCGCCACGGCGACGATGACCCTGGCCCTGCCCAAACAGGGGCTGGGCGCCGAACGCGCCACCGGGCCCGTAGGCCAACTGTATCTCGCCGATATCGGCGTCCCACCCGAGCTGTACGCGCGGCCACCACTCGGCGTACGGATTCCCGACGTCTTCGCGGGCAGCGACGTCGTGCGGTTGCGGTGATGGCGCCGACGCCGCTGAGCATCCGGTTCGGCCGCGACGCGTGCGGCACGCTCGAGCGCGCCGAGCGCCTCGAATGGCTGGTCACCAATGGCATCGGCGGCTACGCGTCGGGATCGGTCGCGGGCGTTCGCACACGCCGCTACCACGGGCTGCTGGTGGCTGCGCTCGACCCGCCCGGGGAGCGCACGGCTCTCGCGGCCGAGGTCCATGAGACCGTGGGTGCGGGCGAGGACGAGACGCCGCTGCACGCATCGCGCTGGCGGGACGGAACCGTGAACCCGCGCGGCTTCGAGCATACCGAGGCGTTCTGGCTCGAGGGTGGCGTCCCGGTGTGGCGCTTCTGCGTCGGCGACGTGTGTCTGGAGAAGCGCGTGGCGATGGCACGGGGAAGGAACGCGACGGTGGTGGCCTATCGCCTCGTGCGCGGCTCGGGCCCCGTGCGACTGGCCGTCAAGGTGCTGGCGCTCCATCGGAACTTTCACGGCAACACGCGGGCCGGCGCATTGCCAATGGACGTGACGGACGCCGGCGACGGCATCACGGTCACGCCATACCCCGGCGGCCGGCCGCTGTACGTGCGGAGTGCCTCCATGGCGCTCGCGCCGGACCACGGGTGGTACGACGGCTTCCTGTTCGACCGCGAACGCGAGCGCGGACTGGACGCCCTCGACGATGCACTGCACGTCGCGACCGCGACCGTTGAGCTGCAGCCCGGGGCGGAGGCCGCACTCGTCCTCGCCGCCGAGCCCGGCGACATCGATCCAGCCGGCGTGTTCGCCGAGGTCGAGCGCCACGAAGCGGACGTGGTAGCGCAGTATGACGCACGGCAGGGAACACGCGCCGACGCGGTAGGTGCCCGGCTCGCCCTCGCAGCCGATCAATTCATCGTGCAACGGGGCGTCGATGGTCACCAGGGGTGGGGCGTCATCGCGGGATACCATTGGTTCGGCGAGTGGGGCCGCGACACGATGATCGCGCTCCCCGGTCTCGCGCTCGTCACCGGCCGGTCCGACGTGGCACGGCATGTCCTGCTCACGTATGCGGCCTTCGTGGATCGTGGCATGCTCCCCAACCGGTTTCCCGACGCCGGGGGGCCGCCCGAGTACAACACCGTGGACGCCACGCTCTGGTACCTTGAAGCGATCCGCGCCTATACGGAAGCCACGGGCGACCTGGACGTCGCGCGCGAACTGTGGCCTGTCCTGGAGGGGATCATCGCCGCGCACGAGCAGGGCACGCGCTACGGGATCGGCGTGGATGTGCGGGACGGCCTGCTCCGATCCGGGGAAGACGGTGTGCAGCTGACGTGGATGGACGCCAAGCTCGGCGATTGGGTCGTCACGCCGCGACAGGGCAAATGCGTCGAGATCAATGCGCTCTGGTACAACGGGCTGGCCGCGATGTCCGAACTGGCCGGCCGGTTGGGTGGCGATGTCGCCCCCTGGCGTGCGCGCGCCGAACGCGCACGGGCGGGCATGCGGCGATTCTGGAATGCGGAACTGGGACATCTGGTCGATGTGCTCGATGGCCCGTCGGGAGACGACGGGAGCCTGCGGCCGAACCAGATCTTCGCCGTCTCCCTGCCCTTCAGCGCCTTCGATGCCGGGCAGCAGCGCGCGGTGGTCGATGCGTGCGCCCGGAATCTCGTGACGTCGCACGGCCTCCGCAGTCTGGCGCCGAGCCACGCGGACTACCGGCCGCAGTATGACGGCGATGTCGCGTCGCGCGACGGCGCGTACCACCAGGGCACCGTGTGGGCATGGCTGCTCGGGCCTTTCGCCCTCGCGCACTACCGCGTGTACCACGAGGCCGAGACGGCCCGCGCATTTCTCGATCCGCTCGTGGATCACCTGCACGCCGACGGGCTCGGCTCGATCGCGGAGATCTTCGACGGCGCCCCGCCCCACCGTCCGCGCGGGTGCATTGCGCAGGCGTGGTCGGTGGCAGAAACCCTGCGCGCGTGGACGGCGCTCCGCGATGACGCGCCCCGCTGATGGTCGTCGCCGGTCGCGAGACCGGCATCAACCGCACCCCCACTCGAGACTCCCATCCATGACCCAACTCACTGGCATCCGCGCCTGCGTATTCGACGCCTACGGCACCGTGTTCGACTTCGCGTCGGCCGCCGCGCACTGCCCGGATATCCCCGACGACCGGCGCGCCGCATTGAACGCGCTCTGGCGCGACAAGCAGCTCCAATACACCTGGCTCCGCGCGCTCCAGGGGCGTTACGTGGATTTCTGGCAGGTGACCGGCGACGCCCTGGACTACACCCTGGACAGCCTCGGGTTGAACACGCCGAATCTGCACGACCGGTTGATGGATCTCTATCGTACGCTGCCCGCCTTTCCCGAAGTGGCCGGCGTGCTTCGCGCACTGCACCAGGCCGGGTTCACCACCGCCATTCTCTCCAATGGATCGCCGGCGATGTTGGCGGCTGCTGTGGCCGGTGCGGGTCTCACCGGCCTGTTCGACGCGGTGCTCTCCGCCGATGCCGTCCGCGTCTACAAGACACATCCGAAAGTCTATCGGTACGCCGTTGGCACGCTCGGGGTGCCGGCCGGGTCAATCGCGTTCCAGTCGTCCAACGCCTGGGACGCGCACGCGGCCTCGGATTTCGGCATGCGGGTCGTGTGGTGCAATTGTTACGGCCAGCGTCCTGAGCGGTTGCCGGGGTCGCCGGACCGCGAGATCCGAACGCTTGCCGAGTTGCCGGGGCTGCTCGCGCCGATTGCGTGAGATGACGAGCAGAGCGCCCCGTGCTGGGGCGTACGTCAAGCTGGTATATAGCAGGATCAGGTGGCCCCGATTCCACCCCTTGACTCCGTACCATAGTACGGACCCTATACTGCAGTGAGAGGTGGGGCCGTGCAACCAATCGCGATCAGCGAAATGAGGACGCGTTCAATCCAATTCCGACGTCGTGGCAATCGCAATGTCGTCGCCCGAGGGGTGCTCGCGACTCTCCTGGCCGGGTGCGCGGCCGGGCCGAATTTCGTTCCGCCGGCACAACCGGTGGGTGCCGCGTACACTCCGAGGACAACGGCGCGGCAGTTGGCGGCCGGCGACAGCGAACCCTCCCAGCGTCTCGTCGTCAATCAAGCGATTCCGGCTACGTGGTGGACCCTATTCCGATCGCCGGCGTTGGACAGTCTGGTGCAGAGCGCCATTGCGAGCAGTCCGACCACCGAGGCAGCCAGAGCACGGCTCGCCGAAGCGCAAGAGGGGGTGATCGAAGAGCGAGGCGCCTTGTACCCTCAAATCGACGCCGGCGCCCTGGCCGAGCGACAAAAGGGACCTCCATTCGCCCTCGGGCTCCTGCGGCCACGGCCGGTTCCCACCTTCAATCTCTACGCCGTGGGCCCGACCGCGAGCTACGCGCCCGATGTGTTCGGCCTCACGGCACGCCGCGTGGAAGAGAAGCGCGCGTTGGCTGAGACGCAGGCCTACCAGTTCGTCGCGGCGCAACTTGCCGTCACCGGCAATGCGGTGACGGCGGCGCTGACGATCGCGTCGATTCGCCTTCAGATCGATGCGCTCGAGGACCTGACGGCCGACGACGAACGGAACCGCGCGCTTGTGCGGCAACGCCTATCGGCCGGCCGCGCCGCTCGCACCGACGAACTGATGGCCGCGGCCCAGTTGGCGAACGACCGCTTGCCATTGCCGCCGTTCCGGCAGCAGGTGGCTGTTGCCGAGAACGCCCTCGCCGTTCTGGTCGGCAGGTCCCCTGGGGAATGGACGCCGCCCGCCTTCACGCTGGCCGATTTCACTTTGCCGGCCGAGCTGCCGGTAAGTCTGCCGTCAGCCCTCGTCCACCAGCGGCCCGACATCCTGGCGGCGGAGGCAGAGCTTCACGCGAGCAGTGCCGCGATAGGCATCGCCACCGGACGGTTGTACCCCACGATCACCCTGTCCGGATCGCTCGAGCCCGCGGCGCTGGCCACAGGGGCGCTGTTCGACGGGTCGAGCGTGCTGTGGAATCTGGCCGCAGGCATCACGACGCCGATCTTCCACGGGGGCGTACTGGCGGCGCAGAAACGGGCCGCGATCGACGGATTTCACGCGTCGCTGGCCACGTATCAGCAGACCGTATTGGAGGCCTTCGGCCAGGTCGCGAACATTCTGCGCGCCCTCAGCCACGATGCCGACCTGCTAGCGGCCGAGCGACAGGCACTCGACGCCTCGCGCGCCGCGCTCGCGCTGCAACGCCTCCGCTACGCGGCGGGCAAGATCAACATGCTCGAGCTACTCGCTGCCGATCGCAGCTATCAGCAAGCACGTCTTGGGTACGCTCGGGCGGAGGGTCAACGCTTTCTGGACAGCGCGCAACTGGTCGTGGCCCTCGGGGGCGGATGGTGGGATGATCCGTCCCTGTGTGGGGATTGCCGCGCACGGTCCGACTCTGCGGGCAAAGGCGCCTCCGCGAGTCCGTTCCCTTCCCTGCACCCGTAGCCCATACTCATGAGATCGATCGTGAAGTATTTCCGTTCCGCGCCGCGCCCGACGGCGGCGACACCAGATGGGTCACCGCACGCGGGCCGCACCAGGCCGCCGTCAGACGCATGGCACCGTGTACGGCAGGGTGCCGGTGTCCTGTTCGTCGTGGCCGCGCTGGTCGTGGCCCTGCGATCGACGGTGATGCGGCCGCCGGTGGTTACCGTGGCGACCGTGACACGCGGGGACGTCGTGGCCGAGATCGAGGGGACTGGCACGGTAACGGCGGACGTTCTGGCGGATGTCAGTTCAAAGATCACCGGTCGGGTCGAGCAGGTCTTCGTCAACGAGGGCGATCGCGTACGGCGAGGCCAGGTCATCGCCGCCCTCGATCAGGCGGATCTCCGGTGGCAGGTCCAGGCCGCGCGCGCGACGCTGGCCGGAGCCCGGGAAGCGGCCGAGGAGCGCCAACGGGAATGGGCCCGCGAACAGACCTTGGTCGCCTCCGGGGCCGTGAGCACGGAAGATTGGCAACAATACCGCGAACGCAACGCCGTGGCGCAGAGCGCGCTGCACGCGGCCGAAGCGGACCTCGGATCTGCGGCGTACCGGCTGACTCTCACGCGAATCCCCTCGCTGGTCAGCGGGGTTGTGACCCAGCGATGGGTCGTGCCGGGCGCTTCGGTGGTGCCCGGCCAGCCGCTGTTTACCGTGGCCGACACCAGTGTGATCTACGTGAGCGCCTACATCGATCAGGACTTCACGGGGAAGATTCGCAAAGGCGAATCGGCGTCGGTCCTGCTTCGCGGCCGGGAGCGGGCCCCGTTGTCGGGATACGTCCTGCGCATGCGTCCGCGCGCGGACGCGGCCACGGAGGAGACCGTGGCGGAAGTCGCAGTTTCGCTTCCGCTCGAAGAATTCCAACTCGGGCAGTGGGCCAACGTCTACCTCCAGGTCGGGAAGGCGACCAATGCGCTGGTCATTCCCAGGGCCGCGCTCATGGCGATGGGCGACCGCGTCCTCGTGTTCGCGCTCGACGGACGAAACACGGTTCATCAGGTGCCGGTGACGGTCATCGCGAGCAGTCCGCGCGCCTCGGGGGTCGCGGTCACGGGGAATCTCCGCACGGGCGAGCGCGTCGTGCTGATGCCCATGGGCTTGCGCGACGGTCAGACGGTTCGTGCCGCCCGCGCGGACACGGGTCACGCGGCGATGACCGTGCGATGAATCTCGCCATCAGGGACGTCAGGCACTCCAGCTTCAAGTTCTTCAGCTCGACAATCGGCGTCTCGTTGCTGATCATGGTGGTCGTGGCGATCGGCGGGATCGTCCGAGGGGTGATCCTCGACTCGGCGACGATCGTCGACGAGACCGGCGCCGACCTCTGGGTGGTTCAGGCTCGCGGCACACGCCCCCACGACGGCACGCTGGGTCCGTTTGTGGAGATTTCCCGACTTCCAGAAAGCATCTACCACGCCATCGAGGCGATCCCCGGCGTGGCGCAGGCGAGTCCGCTAGCGACGGCTTGGGAACACGTGCAGACCATGCCCCACCCGACGCGGCTCATGAAATTCATGTACCTGAACACGTTGCTCAACACGGCGACGATGGTGAAGCCTGGATGGATGGCGATGCCTCAGACGCAGCGGTTCATCATCATCGGGTATCAGCGCGGAAAGATCGGCGGCCCGCCCACCCTCGTCGCCGGCCGCACCATCGACGCTAGCCATTACGAGGTCGTCGCCGACATCACGACCGGGTTCCAGGTCGGGCAACGCCTGCGGTTGGGCAACTTCGACTACACCGTGGTGGGCCTCACGAGGCACATGGTGGCCTTCACCGCCGATCCCGTGGTCTACACCACCCTGCAGGACGCCGAGCGCATCATCTTCCAGGCGGACCCCAATATGCTCCGCCGTGAACGACCACTCGTCGCGCAAGGCGTTGCGAACCTGGCCGCCGCGCAGCCCGGCCTGGTCGCGCCGTTGACAGGCCAGGTGCTGACATCGTTTCAGAATACGCTCTTCATCAACGCGGTGGCGGTCAAGGTGCGGCCGGGCGCGTCGGCGACGGCCATCGCGGCGCATATCGGTCAATGGCAACATCTCCAGGTCTATACCGCACCGGAAGCGATCAACATCCAACTGATGGGATCGAATCGGCTCATCCTGTTCCAGCTTGCCCTGTTTCGCGACATCCTCATTGTGATCGTCGGCGTCGTGATCGCGCTCATCATCTATACCTCCACCCTGGACAAGCTGCACGAGATCGCGATGCTCAAACTGCTCGGCGCGCCTGGCCGAGTCATCTACCAGATGATCCTGCAGGAAGCACTGTTCATGGGAATCGTCGGCACCTTGTTTGGGAGTGCGCTTGAGCTGCTGATCGAACCGTACTTTCCGAGAAGGGTCGTGGCGACCTATGGCGACATCGCGCAGATGCTCGTGGTGATGGTTGGCGTCGCCGCGCTGGCGAGCGCGCTCGCAGTGCGACGGGCCATGCGCGTCGATCCGCGCAGCGTTCTCGGAGCGGGGTAAGCATGGAGCGAGTGAACGACCCCCGATACGCCATCCTGGCCGAGCGACTCGTCAAGGTGTACGGCCAGGGCCGGACCCGCGTGGAAGCGCTCAGAGGAGTTGACCTCGCGGTGCGCCCTGGGGACTTGTGGGCCATCATGGGTCCGAGCGGGGGTGGCAAGACCACTCTTCTCACGATTCTCGGCCTGGTGACCGAACCAACCGAAGGACGCGTGCTGCTCGACGGGGAAGACATTTATGGAGGAGGGCGGGCCCCCGATGTGGCGCGTATCCGACGCGAGAGCATCGGCTTTGTCTTTCAGTCCCCCAACCTGATTCCGTTCCTGACCGCGAGAGAGAACGTACTGCTGCCGCTCAGCTTGGCCGGTGTCCGCGGCACGCCGGCCGAAGCCCGGACGGCGGAACTGCTCGAGTATCTGGAAATCGCGGACCGCGCGGCTCAGTACCCGAACCAACTCTCCGGCGGCGAGCAGCAGCGCGTCGCCATCGCGCGCGCGCTGGCCAACAATCCGAAGATCCTGCTCGCGGACGAGCCGACGGCGAGCCTCGATACCGACCGCGCACTCGCCGTGATGCGGCTGCTGCGCCAGGTCTCAACCACGTACCGCACGGCGGTGCTGGTGGTCACGCACGATCACCGTTTGATCGGGAAGGTCGACCGCGTGATTGAGATGCGGGATGGCCGGTTTGTCGAGGACGTCGCCAGCGGCGCGATGTCCGGACCTCCGTGAGGGAGCCGCCCGGCCAGTAACGGCGGCCGGGGCTGGGCCCGCCGCGCCCCGCCACGGCCGCGATTGCCACCGTACCACGGTACCGTGCTTATACTGCATCACCGAGGAGCCACCATGGGAGACCGTACAATTGGAAGGGCCGCCCGCGACGCGGGCGTCAGTGTCGAAACAATTCGCTTCTATGAACGCCGTGGGCTGATCGAACAGCCCTCGAGACCTTCGCCCGCCGGATTCCGATCATACGCGCCCGATCAGATCGAGCAGGTCAAATTCATTCGTCGCGCACAGCATATCGGGTTCTCACTGCGCGAGATCCAGGAGCTGTTGGCGCTCCGCGTCGACCCGTCTGCCGACTGTTCGACGGTCCGGGCACGGGCGACGGCGAAGCTCGTGGAGGTACAGCACAAAAGCGAGCAGCTATGTGAGATCGCGGCGGCACTGGAATCCCTCATCGCAGCCTGCCCTGGGCGCGGCGCACTCCGCTCGTGCACGATCCTCAACGCACTCGCCGCGCCCGGGCATGAGGCGTCGTCCCAGTCCGGGGCCGATCGCGCCTTCTCCAGCCCGCGATCCGAACACGGGCGGACTGAATCGCCCCGGATCTTCCGGAGACTGGTTTAGTTGGGTGCCCCGGCCGTTTTGGTGGCCCGGGCTTGGTGATACTGTGCTTCGTGCTCCGCGGGGGGCAAGTAGCCCAGCGGTTCCATCAGGCGCTGGCTGTTGTACCACGCCACCCATTCGCTTCGAGAAGTAGCGCTTCAGCTACGGGCGGAAGTGGCATGCGGAGCGCGTGCGGAGGTCGGCGATGAGCTCTTGTCAAGAAGTGTGTAAATGGCGTCAGGCGGCGCGCAGCTTTCGGGTGGGGGTGATGGTGCGGATGCCGTCGGGAAAGGCGACGCCATCCGACACGGCGGTACAGAGGTGCGGGGCATTCAGTTTCCGGAAGTGGTGCTCGACGACCAACAGCGTTTTCCAAACCAGTGCCGTGGCATTCTCGACGATCTTGAACCGCTTGGCCGCGGACGTGCGCAGGCGCACCGCCGCGAACGGAGACTCGATGACATTCGTCGTACGGAGATGCGTCCAGTGCTCCTGGGGAAACGCGTAGTAGGCGATCATCCGCTCCCAGTCGTGGGCCAGCCGCTCGACCGCCTTGGGGTGCGGCCGGCGATAGGTGCGGGTGAAGCGCTCGCGGAGCACGGTGGCCGCGTGGGCCGTGTCGGCACTCGCGATAGCCTGCAGCGCGGCCTTGACCTCGGCCTGGTGCTTCTTCGGCACCGTATCGAGCACGTTCCGGAGTTTGTGGTTCCAGCAGCGTTGCTCCGCACTCTCGGGATAGACCGCGGCGAGCCCGCTCCAGATTCCCAGATGCCCATCGGCGATCGTGAGCTTCGGCGCGCGCAATCCGCGCCGCTTGAGATCGCGCAGCACCGCCGCCCAACTCTCGGTGGACTCGCGCTGCCCGCTCGTGACCGCGAGCACCCGCTTCTGCCCCTCGGCATCCGCGCCGATCAGCACGAGCAGCGCGGCCTTGCTGGTCTCGAGCCCGGCCTTCACGTACACACCGTCGGCCCAGAGATAGATCAGGCGGCAGTCGGAGAGATCGCGCTGCTGCCAGGCGCTGTACTGCGCCTGCCACGTCGCTTTGAGGCGCAGGAGGGAGCTCGCACTCAGCGGCGCGGCATCGCCCAGCAGGCCCCGCAGCGCCAACTCGAAATCGCCGAGTGCGAGGCCGTGGAGGTAGAGCGCCGGCAACAGCGCCGCCACTTCCGGCGTCCGGCGTTGGAAGAGCGGGAGCAGCCGGCTCGCGAACCGCGCCTCCAGGTCGCGCACGCGCGGCCGCCGCACGGTGATCGTGCCATTCATCAACGCGAGCTGCCGCGGCTTCCCGTGCCCGTTGCGGGCCCCGGGCGGCGCATCGACCGCCCCGCGGCGCGCCGACTTCGTGCGGCCCAGCAACTCGGTCACTTCGTCCTCCAAGAGCTGCTGGAGGAAGCCCTGGATGTGCAGGCGGGCAAACGTCTCGAGGGTGTCCCAGGTCGGCCTTGACGCGGCGGCTTCTCGGTTCATCTTCTGCATCGGGCGGTGGCTCCTTTTCGTGGCCGGGCATTCGGCCCGGGGTGATTGATCTCACCCGAGAAGGTGTCACCGCCTTTCGCCTATTTCCACACTTTTAGAGAATAGCTCGGCTCGTTCTGCTTCATGTACTGTCAGAGAGAGTACAGCAAGAACCGGACGTTCATCCTCCGCAAGCAGTGAGGCGGTGGGCCGGGCTACCGGCCGGTGCGGGCTTCGCGTTCATCAGGACGGCCGGATGGAGCGGCGGTGGCCTCGGCCATCCTCGCCGCGAATCTCCTCATGCTGGCGCGCGCCCAACTCCCCTGACGCCCGCCCGCGATCATTTCCCTGCGCGCGACTCCGGCGCGCGGCCTTGCCGTCCCCACGATCGTCGTGCCTGATGCCGCCGGGGGCCCGTCATCCCTCATCGGCGCGGCCCCTCGCCAATTCCGCGCCCCTCAACCACATTCGAGGGCAGACATCGCCTCCTGACGCGTCTGATATGCCAGTTTCAGGATGGACCCCAGCTAGCGCGAACTGTCTGCGCCCGTCGTTCCGGCTCCCACTCGCGTCACAACCTCGTTCATCGTGTAGTGGACAAACTGGCGGCCCAGTTCTGTCAACAGGTATGGCTTCGACCCCTCGAAGGCAGATTCCATGGTCGTGGCTGCCGGCCGACCGCTCTTTTGTGGACGGCGACGTACGAACTGTCCCATGGCGTTCGTATCCCGTTCCTGGCGAATGACGCCGCCGGTGCTCAGATCCCGAATCATCAACTTGAAGAGATCGGCCTCGGCAGAATCTTCACGCGGAAGTACTTCTCCATACAGCGACGTCCAAATCTCGTAACGTGATGAACCCGGATTTTCGAAGATCTCTCGGACGACTGCGAAATGCACCTCGTGGTAGAGTTCGAGCCAGTCGATGAAGAGGCGAACAACATCGTCGGAACAGATACGCGTACCCGCGGCGTTGACTACGAGATTCGCGGCGTAGCGGCGCTTCTCTTTGGTATCTGCTTCGTCCCAGGTGCGGAACGCACGCCTGACGATGCCAAGATACTCCTCACTCTGGATGCGGTCCTCGACTGTAGCCCCCAGCTTGTCAAAGCGCTGCTCAACGTCGCTCAGCGTTTCTCGGAGGTCGTCGATCTTTTGCTGGTGTTCGCCAAGCCACTGCGTCTGCAGATCGTCCCGATGAGCGGCGCGCTCGTCGTCTCGGATGGTCGCGGCGGCCGCAAGAAAGCCGCCAACCCAGGGTATCGCGCCGAGCGCGGCGACGACAAACTTCTCCGCCACACGACGCTTTCGAGACGGCGGCGCGGTCGTGAGCTCGGACGTGATGTGGGCGACATCCTGGGCGCTAGAACGAGGGTCAGGCAGGTCAGGCACTTCTTCCCGTGTCGGCATTCGGACCGCTCCAACAAACAGGCACAAGGGGCCATGGGCTTCTGCGGCCCGACGGCAGGGTCGTGTGGCGTTCGCGTATCGCGCGCGCCGCGGGCATCGGGTGCCAGCGGGAGACAAGACCAGCGGCGGATCCGGTGAAATTGAAGTTCAGCCGACCAATGGAACAGTCCGGAAGTGATGCGATGCAGCTCCCCGCCATCTTTGCCGGCGCAACCGTGCCATGCCTGGCCCCCTCCTTGAGAGGTGGACCAGGTTGCTCGTCGGTCAGATGCTGGGCCAAATGCTTTCGATGTTCGTGCATGCCGCCTCGATGTCCCGAAGCGTTCGTGCTCCCGCTCGAGCGGCTTTGAATTCGCGGCCCCGGGTGACATCGAGGTACCTGATGGACGAGCTCCTGATGTCCGGGACGCGTCCTCTGGCGGCTTCGAGCATCACCTGCGACACAATCTTGACCGTTTCTTCTTTGGGCGCCTCCACGGCGAAGTCCAGCTTGATGAGCTCCGGCTTGTCGCGTTCGACGGCGTGAAGGTCTGGGGTCACGGTGATCACGACGTCTCCCACTGCCAATCGCAAGCGCAACTGGCGCTGGATTTCGAAATGCCGGTCAGCAAAGTGTCTCTCGTACGCGGCAAGGGCACGCGCGTTATGGCGGAGTCGGGTGCCGGCCCTACCCGGTGTCAAGCGCGCCAGATCTGTCAGGTCTGAGACCTTCGCGCGAAGCCACTCTCGGCCGTGAGACGATCCGTGATACGCACTGATTCGGTCCGTGGCGTCCTTGTAGTAGAGCCGCATTGCCGATGGCTCGTCTTCGTCCGGATACTTGTAGTCACGGAGGACCTTGCGCTGAGCCGCCGGCGATGAGGTCATGTATTTGGCCAATCCCCGGACACTGATCTTGATCATCATTTGCTCCCGCGCAGGAGTGGCATGCCGGCCACGACCCAACTATCGGCGCGCTAGCCAAACCGTGAGCCGGCCTGGGGTCGGCAATCTGCAGTGCGTCGCTCCGTATTCTGTGCTGCGTGCACCCAGACGAGCAAGGGATATCGGAAATCCACACTGCATTAGAAAAATTAGAACGAAGACAACACGCGTCCCCGGTGATGGATTGCTGCGCCCGTTGATGGTCATCGCCTGCGCCGTGACGCGTGCTACCGAGGGTAGATCCGGTGCTCGATCGGTGGCAGCCTTCAACGGGGAAAGAAGCGTCTGCTACGATAGGGATGCCCGGCAGGCGCCGACGGGGAACATGAAGAGACCGGCGATAACTCCAATCCCTCCGTCAATCCCGGCCTTGCGGCGGCCCCGCTCACGAGCATTGGCCCGGGTGCCGGCGGGGGGATCCCTCGCCGGCGCGGGTCGTGGATCGGGTAGGCTGAGCCCGAGAATGGAAG
>DATLUQ010000056.1 GCA_035533015.1 Gemmatimonadaceae bacterium
ATGTGCGAGCGGCTGGGGGTGCTGGCGGCGTACCAGGCGCTGGACGACGCGGCGCGCCGTCGCACGTCGCCGTCGCGGTTGCTGCAACTGTTCCTGCTGTACCGCCACGGCGTGGCCACGCTGCACCGCGAGTCGTTCGGCACGCGCGGCGCCGAGGGCGAGCATTACCTGCGGCTGTCGATCGCGACGTCGCTGGAGAAGCTGCAGGAGGGCGTGGCCCGCATGGCGGCCGCGGGCGAGGATCGCGAGGGGTTCGCGCGCTTCATGACCGAACCCGAGGCGCAGCGGTGAACCGGGTGTTCGTCACGCGCCGCATTCCGCATGCCGGCCTCGATCTGCTCACCAGGGCCGGCGCGCAGGTGCGCATCGGCCAGCGCGACGAGGAGGCGGCGGTGCCGCAGCCCGTGCTCGAGGACGGCGTGCGCTGGTGCGACGTGTTGCTGTCGCTGCTCACCGAGCGGGTGGACCGCCCGCTGCTGGAGTTGAATCCCACACTGCGCGGCGTGGCGAACTACGCGGTGGGATTCAACAACATCGACGTGCCGGCGGCCACCGCGCTGGGCATTCCCGTGAGCAACACACCGGGCGTGCTCACCGACAGCACTGCCGACCTCACGTGGGCGCTCATCCTGGCGGTGGCGCGGCGCATTCCCGAAGCGCACGCATACATGACGGCCGGGCGGTACAGGCTCTGGGGGCCCAATCTGCTGCTCGGCGCCGACGTGAGCCCGGGCGGCAGCGGGCGCCGCAAGGTGCTCGGCGTGATCGGCTTCGGGCGCATCGGCCGCGCCGTGACCCGGCGCGCGGCGGGGTTCGACATGGACGTGCTCGCGTACGATCCCGACGCGCGCGCGCAGATCGACGCCGACCCGCTGGCGCGGTGGGCCGACCTGGACGAACTGCTGCGCCAGAGCGATTTCGTCACGCTGCACCCGCTGCTCACGCCCGACACGCGCCACCTGATCGACGAGCGCGCGCTCAGGCTGATGAAGCGGAGCGCGTACCTGATCAACGTGTCGCGCGGGCCCGTGGTTGACGAGCAGGCGCTGGTGCATGCGCTGCGCGGCGGGAAGATCGCCGGCGCGGCGCTGGACGTGTTCGAGCACGAGCCGGCGATGGCGCCCGGCCTGGCCGAGTGCGAGCACGTGGTGCTGGTGCCGCACATCGCGTCGGCCACCGTCGACACGCGCGACCGCATGGCGACGATGGCCGCCGAGAACGCGCTGGCGCACCTGAGATGTGAACGGGCGCCGAATGTGGTAGATCCAGACGTCTATGCCGGCGCGCCCTATCGCGAGCGGGCGGCCACCGGCCGGCGCTGAGCCGGCGGCGAATCACACTTCCGTGCCAACCTGACGAGGAACCGATGCGCTTCCCTGCCCTCCATGCCGCCACGATCACCGCCGCGCTCGCGCTCAGCGGCGCCGCGCTCCGCGCGCAGGCGGCGGCGCCGCCGGCCGCTGCCGCGCCCTTCGACGTGGTGGAGGCGAGCGTTGCCGACGTGGAAGCGGCCCTCCACAGCGGCGCCGTCACCTGCCATGTCCTGGTGCAGGACTACCTGGACCGCATCGACGCCTACGACAAGAACGGACCGGCGATCAACGCGATCATCATCGTCAATCCCGACGCGCTCGCCGTGGCCGACAGCCTGGATGGCGTGGCCAGGCGCGGCGGCAAGACCGGGCCGCTGCATTGCATCCCGGTGATCGTGAAGGACAACTACCAGACCAAGGGCCTGCAGACCACGGGCGGCTCGCTGGCGTTCAAGGGGTTCAAGCCCGATCGGGACGCGTTCGTGGTGGCGCGGCTGCGGGCCGCCGGCGCGATCGTGCTCGCCAAGTCGAACATGGCGGAACTGGCGTTCAGTCCGTACGAGACCGTGAGTTCCATCCTGCCCGGCTATACGCACAACCCGTACGAGTTGGACCGCGTCACGGCGGGTTCGAGCGGGGGCACGGCGGCGGCGGTGGCGGCCAGCTTCGGCGACGTGGGGCTGGGCACCGACACCGGAAATTCCATTCGTGGACCGTCGTCGCATCAGGCGTTGGTGGGGATCCGGCCGACGATGGGGCTCACCAGCCGTGCCGGCGTGGTGCCGCTGTTCCTGGGCGCCGACGTCACGGGGCCGATGGCGCGCACCGTGGCCGACGCGGTGGCGGTGTTGCAGGTGATCGCCGGCCCCGACCCCGAAGATCCGGTCACGCTCGCCAGCCGCGGGCACGTGAGCGCCGACTACGCATCGGCGCTGGTACGCGACGGGCTGCGCGGCGCGCGCATCGGCGTGCTCCACCAGGCGTACGATACGCCGACCATGGATCCCGAGATCAGGACGCTGTTCCAGACCGCGCTGGACGACATGCGCCGCCAGGGGGCGACGATCATCGATCCGGTGGCGGTGCCCGGCCTGGACGAGATCCGCCGGCTGCAGAAGGGTGGGTGCAACACGTTCAAGCGCGACTTCAACGCCTATCTGGCCACGCTGGGCCCCGCCGCGCCCGTGAAGAGCCTGGCCGAGTTGATCCGGTCGCGGAAGTACCACCCATCCATCGAGGTGCGCCTCAAGGACGCCGAAGCGGTGGAGGACACGTCGAGCCGCACCGAGGGGTGCACGAGCGGCGAGGCGATGCGCGCCGCCCTGCGCACCGCGGTCACGCAACTCATGGACTCGATGCACCTGGACGCGATGGTGTACCCCACGTGGAGCAATCCGCCGCGGCTGATCGGCGATCTCAACACGCCGGCGGGCGACAACAACCAGTTCTTCTCGCCCTACACGGGATTCCCGGCCATCACCGTGCCGATGGGGTTCACGCACGGCGGCGTGCTGCCGGACGGCGTGCAGTTCTTTGGCCGGGCATGGGACGAGCGGACGCTGATCAGGCTCGCGTATTCGTACGAGCAGGCCACTCGGCATCGGCGGCCGCCGGTGACTACGCCACCGCTGGTGGCGGTAGGACGGTAGGACGGTAGGGGGGAAGGACGGGGACCGCGTTCGACGTTTGCCGTCCTACCCCCCTACGCCCCTACCATCCTACCGTTCAATGGGCGCTCTCACGGCGTTCCCCCACTCCGTCCAGCTGCCGTCGTAGTTCCGCACCTTCTCGTAGCCCAACAGGTACGTGAGCACGAACCACGTGTGCGAACTCCGTTCGCCGATGCGGCAGTAGGCGATCACGTCGTCCGTTGGCGTGAGCCCCTGCTCGCGCTCGTAGATGGCGCGCAACTCGTCGGCGGTCTTGAACGTCCCGTCGGGATTGGCGGCCCGGGCCCACGGCACGCTCCGCGCGCCCGGAATGTGGCCGCCCCGGAGCGCCCCCTCCTGCGGGTAGTCGGCCATGTGCAGCTTCTTGCCGGTGTATTCGTCCGGCGACCGCACGTCCACGAGCGGCGCGTGCGCGGCGAGATGGCGCTTCACGTCGTCGATGAACGCGCGGATGCGCGCGTCACTGCGCTGCGGCGCGCGGTACTGCGTGGCCGGATACCGCGGCACCGTGGTCTCGACCGGGCGCTCCTCCTGCTCCCACTTGATGCGGCCGCCGTCGAGGATGCGCGCGTTGGCGAATCCGAACAGCTGGAACACCCAGAGCGCGTAGCAGGCCCACCAGTTGTTCTTGTCGCCGTAGAACACGACCGGGGTGGACTCGTCGATCCCCAACCGGCGCACCAACGCCTGGAAGTGCCCGGCGTCGATGTAGTCGCGCACCACGGGATCGTTGAGATCGAGGTGCCAGTCCACCTTCTGCGCGCCGGGAATGTGGCCGCTGTCGTAGAGCAGCACGTCCTCGTCGCTCTCGATGACGCGAAGCGTGGGATCGCCGAGGTGCTCGGCCAGCCAGGCGGTGCTGACCAGCGCCTCGGGGTGGACGTACCCCTTGGCGAGGACGGATGGATCGGTGGGCGTCGTGCGCATGCGGCCACTCCCGTGACGAAAGAAAGACTACTGCACGGAGCCGCCGACGGCGCGAAAAGTTCCGGGCCGCGCAACGCCCCGGCCCGCCCACCTCACCGGTCGCTCTCGCCCTTCCAGTCGCCGGTGAGATCGATGGACCAGCTGCCGGTGCGGCGATCCTCCGGCAGCGCGGCGCGGTACATGATCACCTTGGCCCGTTCGATGGTGATCAGCCCGCCGCCGATCATCCCGTCCAGCTCGGGAAGGATCGCTTCGATCTTCTCCGGCGTGTCGATGCACTCGACCACGATCGGCAGGTCGCTGGACAACTCGAGAAACCGGTCGGTGTGCAGGTGCGAACTGGCGCCGAATCCCATGATCCCGCGGAACACCGTGCAGCCGGCATAGTGGCGTTTGCGCAGCAATTCCACGATCTGCTGGTACAGCGGCTTGCCCTCGAACTTGTCGCTCTCGCCGATGTGGATGCGCATGAGAACGCGCTCGCCCTTGAACCCGTGGGTGATGCTCCCGTGTTCCTGGTTCATCGTCAGGCCCCCCGCTGCAGGTGGATGGCGCCGCGCGCCGCCGCGAATCCCGCGAACATCGCGACCAGCGACACGCCGACGCTCAACAGCACGTACACCCCGGCTCGATTGTACTCGCCGTCGCGCAGCAGCGCGAACGTCTCGTAGCTGAACGTGGAGAACGTCGTGTACCCGCCGCACACGCCCGACGTGAGCAGCAATCCGACCTGCGGATTCACGGCCGCCGTCTCGGCCAGATACGCCACGAGGAAGCCGAGGAGGAGGGACCCGGAGACGTTGATGAGCAGCGTCGCCACGGGAAACCCCGGGCCGGCGCGGCCCTGCACGTACACCGTGGCCAGATAACGCATGGCCCCGCCGGCCGCGGCCCCCACGGCCACGTAGGCCACGTTCACGAGCAGTCTCATGGTGTGTTCGGCGCGGACGGGCCGGCCGCCTCCCAGGTGGCGAGTCGCGAGATGGCGCGGAATCGTTCGATGAGATCGTCGAGCACGGGGTCGAGCTGCTCACGCACCGACGCATCCACGGTGCCGTAGCCGCGCAATCCGCGCGCCCGGCTGTCCTCCAGCCGGATCGTGGCCGACGTGACCATGGCCCGGATGCTCCGCGCGCGCGACATCTGGCGGGGCGCCGTGCCGAGGAGCGTGCTCAGGTGGAGAATGCGCGCCCGGAGATCCTCGACCAGCGGATGGACCTCGGCGGAGAATCGGCCCGGGAGGTCTTCCGCGTAGCGCGTGAGCGGACCCCACGCCTCGCGGTCGGATGCGGAGAGCTGCTCGATGCGCGCCAGCGCTTCGTCCAGGCTCACGAGGAGCACACTGAAATGACGGCGCTGGTTCTCGTTGAGGACCGGTTGCGGATCTGGCATGGACATTAGTATGGCTCCTGCGCGATGCGTTGCGTAGGAGCCATCAGCCGAATGCCGCCCGGCGGTTGCGGGTGAGCTCCATCACCCCTAGCCTACTGCACAGGAACGCTAGCCGCGACCGCGCGGCCGGGCAAGGTCGAAGGTGGAGAGGTCAGGATGCTACGCACGAGACATGTCGCCGTGACCATGGCGACGCTGATGGGCGCCGCGGCGTGTTCGCCGGGCAGTACCGGCAACGCCATCACGCCGCCAAAGTCCGGAGTGACGGCGGTGATCGTGGCGCCGGGTCAACTGAACGTGATCTCCGATGCGCCCGTGCAATTCACCGCGATGGTGATCGGTACCGGCAACGTGAGCCAGGCCGTGCGCTGGAGCGTGCAGCCGCCCAATGCCGCCACGGTGACCGCCGACGGACTCGTGACGGTCTGCTTTCCCGCCAGCAAGTTCACCGTCGTCGCCACCAGCCTCCAGGACACCACCGTCTCGGGATTGGCGTCGGTGCTCGCGGTTTCCACGCTGCCCGGAATCAGCATCGCATCCATCACGCGCAGCGGCACCACCACGCCGGCGACCACCGACTCGATCGCCGGCTCGGTGGACATCGGCGCCACGTTCAACGCCAGCGGCTTCGCGTGCCACGCGCCCACCGAGGCCGACCTCATCGTCACCCGCGCCGCGGGCGACACGGTGGTGGCCCGCCAGACGTTCGGCGCGGGCGTCGCCGGCCCGCAGCAGGTGCTGCTCACGTTCCGCTCCGCGGACAGCACCGCCGGCCATCCGGCGTTCCCCAACGGACCGTATCAGATGCACGTGGGCCTGCTACTCACCGGGCTCGCCACGCCGGTGCCGTCGTCCACGTTCAATATCACGGTCCGCAATCCCTGACGGGCCGCCCCCGCCCCCATATGCCCACACATCCGCGCGGCACGCTGCTCGTCGTGGACGACGAGCCGAAGATCCGCGCCGCCGTGTGCGACGCGGTGAGCGGCGACGTCGATCGATGCCTCGAGGCCGCCACCGGGCGCGACGCCCTCTCGGCCACCGAGCGCGAGCAACCCGACGTCATCGTGCTCGACCTCGGCCTTCCCGACCTCGAGGGCGTCGAGGTCTGCCGGCGCATCCGCGCGCACTCGCACGCCCCGATCGTCGTGCTCTCGGCGCGCCACTCCGAGGACGAGAAGGCGCGCCTGCTCGACTGCGGCGCCGACGATTACATCACCAAGCCGTTCGGCACCGTGGAATTCCGCGCGCGCATCCGCACCCAACTGCGCCGCGCCCGGCTCGCGGCGCCGCCGCGCGGGCCCCTGGCCATCGGACCGTTCACGATCGACGTCGAACGGCGGAGCGCCCTGCGCGACGGCCAGAGCGTGCACCTCACCCCCACCGAGTGGGAGCTGCTGCACGCCCTCGTCTCCAACGCCGGCCGCACGATGACGCACCGGCAACTCTTCCATACCGTGTGGGGCTCGTCATCCGGCGACGCGCAGCAGTACCTGCGCGTGTACATGGCCCACCTGCGGCGCAAACTCGAGCTCGACCCCTACACGCCGCGCCATTTCGTCACCGAGCCGGGTGTGGGTTACCGGTTCGAGACCGAGCCCACCGATGTCCGCTGACGCCGGCCGGCAGATATCGCCGGTCGCCCGCTGGGCATGGCCGGCATCGTTCGCCGCCCTGGCGATCGCCGCCTTCGGCCTGTTCGTGGTCCGCGCCGAGCTCGACAAGGCGCACGTGGCGCTCACCTTCCTGCTCATCGTGCTCGGCGGCAGCGCCGCCGGCGGCCGCGCCCTCGGCATCACGCTCTCCGCCGTGGCGTTCCTGATCTTCGATTTCGTCTTTCTCCCGCCGTACTACACGCTCCAGATCCGCGATCCGCTCGACTGGCTGGTGCTCGTCGCGTTCCTCGTCACCGGCATCGTGGCCGCGCAACTCCTGGCCCGCGCCGAGGAGCGCGCCGACACGGCGTATCAACGCGCCGTCGAGGTGGAGCGCCTGGCGGTCCTCGGCGCCGAGGCCCTCAACGTGGGGCGCGCCGAGGAAGCCCTCACCGCCGTCGTGCGCGTGATCCAGTCCACGCTCGGCGTGCGCTGCTGTGAGATCTTCATCGAGCGCGGCGCAGGCCCGGCGTACGCGCGCGTGGCCAGCGCCGGCACCTGCGAGGACGCCGCCGCGCTGAGCTCGGCCAGTCTGGCGGCGTGGGTGGCGCAGGCCGGCTCGCCGGCGGCCGAGCGCGCCGACCGCACGGCGCAGGTGGCGCCCACCCCGGGTGAGTCGCTGGGGCGCATCGAGTCGTGGGGACACCCGGCGGGTTGGAGCGCCGAAGGCGACGTCCGTGCGCTGCTCGTGCCCTTGCGCGTGCGCGCCCGCACGGTGGGCGTGCTCCGCATCTCGCACGGCGGCGCGATCACGCTCGATCCGGCGCAGCGACAGTTTCTCGATGCGCTGGCGTACTACGCCGCGCTCGGCGTGGAGCGCGTGCGGCTGGGCGCCGAAGCCGAACGCGCCGAGGCGCTGCGCCAAGCGGACCGGCTCAAGGACGCGCTCATCGCCGCCGTGTCGCACGATCTGCGCACGCCGCTGACCACGATCAAGGCGCTGGCCCACGGGCTCGCGGCGCGCGGCGAACAGGATGCGGCATCCATCGAGGACGAGGCCGACCGGTTGAATCGCATGGTGGCCGACCTGCTCGACCTGTCGCGCCTGAACGCGGGCGTGCTCCCGATGCGGCTCGAGCTGAACATGGCGGACGAGCTGGTGGCCGCGGCCATGCAGAGCGTGCGCGGACTGCGCGACGGCCGCGAGATCCGCATCGAGCCCAGCGGCGGCTCGATGCTCGCCGGCACCTGCGACCTGGTGCAGTCGGTACGCGTGCTCGTGAACCTGCTCGAGAACGCGCTCAAGTACTCGCCGGCCCATTCGCCCGTGGAGCTTGGCGTGGAGCGGCGCGGCGACCGGCTGGCGTTCACCGTGTCCGACCGTGGACCGGGCATTCCCGACGCGGAGCGGGAGCGTGTGTTCACGCCCTTCTACCGCCCCCCCAACACCGCGCCCGACGTGGGCGGCGCCGGCCTCGGGCTGGCGATCGCGCGGCGCATCGCCGAGGCCCAGGGCGGTCACGTGCGGTGGGAGCCCCGCCCCGGCGGCGGCAGCGCGTTCGTCTTCGACATCCCCGCCGCCGACCTGCCGGCGCTCGATCGGCCCGCGTAGCGCCGGCCGTCCATCCGGGGTCGCGACGATCGACGCGAATCAGGGATTCCCGTACCTCCGACCGGCCGCCGCGCTGACACCACCACCCGCGCCAATCGCGGTTCCTTTCCGTTAACGCGGTTTTCACGCCGGCGCGACTAGCGTTCCCCCGCGTGACACAGCGGACCGCGCAGGGGAACGCGATCCGGCGACGACGCGGTGAAGGCCGCTGCTCGTCGAACACCTCCCGGCGCGGCACTCGCGCAAGGTTCGAGCGATGTACGACGTCATCTACGTGGGCGGGGCGATCGGCTTCTTCGCCGTCATGCTCGTCTACGTTCGCCTCTGTCAGGCGCTCGCGCACCGGCCAGAGAACGGAGATCGCCCCACATGACCAGCGACAACGTGGTCGGCGCGATCGTCGCCGGCCTGCTCCTCATCTACCTGCTCTACACGCTGTTGCGGCCGGAGAAGTTCTGACATGACAGCCAACGGCTGGCTTCAGATCGCGTTCTACGCGGCGGCGCTGCTGCTGGTCACCAAGCCGGTCGGGATCTATCTGGTCAAGGTCTACGACGGCTCGCTGCACTGGCTCGCCCCCGTGGAGCGCCTGCTCTATCGGCTGAGCGGCGTGGATCCCGACGAGGACCAGCATTGGACGCGCTACGCCGCCTCGATGCTGATCTTCAGTCTGGCGACGCTGCTGCTCACGTACGTCGTGCTGCGCGTCCAGCAGTGGCTCCCGCTCAATCCGGCGCACCTGCCCAACGTGGTGGCCCGCCAGGCGTTCGAGACCGCGGCCTCGTTCACGACCAACACCAACTGGCAGTCGTACAGCGGCGAGACGACGATGTCGTACTTCTCGCAGATGACCCAGCTCGCGTTCCACAACTTCGCGTCGGCGGCTGTGGGCGTGGCGCTGGCCATCGCCTTCACGCGAGGCATCGCGCGCCACAGTGCCGGCAAGCTCGGCAACTTCTGGACCGATCTGGTGCGCGGCACGCTGTACGTGTTCCTGCCCGCGTCGTTGGTGTTCGCGCTGCTCCTCGTGCAGCAGGGCGCGATCCAGAACTTCGCGCATTACGTCACGGTCACCACCGTCGAGGGCGCCAGGCAGGTGCTGGCGATGGGGCCGGTGGCCAGCCAGGAAGCCATCAAGCAGATCGGCACGAACGGCGGCGGATTCTTCAACGCCAACTCGGCGCATCCGTTCGAGAATCCCACGCCGTGGACCAACTTCTGGCAGATGTTCACGATCTTCCTCGTGCCGGCCGGGCTCACCTACGCCTTCGGCCGCATGGTGAAGAACCAGAAGCACGGGTGGGCGCTCTGGGCCGCGATGTTCGTGCTGTTCATGGCCGGGACGACCACCGCGTACTGGGCGGAAGCGCGCGGGAACCCCATCCACCGCCAACTCGGCGTGAACACGGCGGCGACCGCTGGCAACCCCGGCGGCAACATGGAGGGCAAGGAGGTCCGATTCGGCATCGCGAATTCGGCGCTGTTCGCGACCATCACCACCGACGCCTCGTGCGGCGCGGTGAATGCGATGCACGACTCGTTCACGCCGCTCGGCGGATTGGTCCCGTTGGTCAACATGCAGCTCGGCGAGGTGGTGTTCGGCGGCGTCGGCGCCGGCCTGTACGGCATGCTGGTGATGGTCGTGCTGACGGTGTTCATCGCCGGCCTCATGGTGGGGCGCACCCCGGAGTACCTGGGCAAGAAGATCCAGGCGCGGGAAGTCCAGATGGCGATGCTCTACGCGCTGGTGTTCGCCGCCGCGATCCTCGTGAATACCGCCGTCGCCGTCTCGCTGAAGGCGGGGCTGGCCGGGCTCAACAACGCCGGCCCGCACGGGCTGTCGGAGATCCTGTACGCCTATTCGTCCACGGCCGCCAACAACGGCAGCGCGTTCGCCGGCCTCTCCGGCGGCAGCTACTTCTACAACACGACGCTCGGGCTCAACACGCTCGTCGGCCGGTTCGCGATGATCGTGCCGATGCTCGCCCTGGCCGGTTTCCTGTCCGAGAAGAAGGCGGCGGCGGAATCGACGGCGTCTTTTCCGGTCACGACTCCCCTGTTCGTCATCCTCCTCATCGGCGTCATCGTGATCGTCGGTGCCCTCACGTTCTTTCCCGCGCTCTCGCTCGGCCCGATCGTCGAGCATTTCCTGATGCAGGCGGGGAGGCTCTTCTAACATGGCCGTCGCCGCCCGTCCGCTGTTCGATCCCGCGATCGTCCGTCGCGCCATTCGCGATGCGTTCGCCAAGCTCGCCCCGCGCGACATCGTCCGCAATCCGGTGATGTTCGTCGTGTTCGTGGGCAGCATCCTCACCACCCTCGTCCTGGCGCGCGACATCGTGCAGGGGCTGCCCGGGGTCGGATTCACGCTCCAGATCGCCGTCTGGCTCTGGTTCACCGTGCTGTTCGCCAACTTCGCCGAAGCGATGGCGCAGGGCCGTGGCAAGGCCCAGGCCGATTCGCTGCGCTCGGCGCGCACGCAGACCATAGCCAAGAAGCTGGACGATCCGACCAACAAGATCGCCGTCCTGGCCACGCCCGCCTCGCAGCTCCGCGTGGGCGACTTCGTGATCTGCACCCCGGGCGACGTGATCCCGGGCGACGGCGAGGTCGTCGAGGGCGTCGCCTCGGTGGACGAATCGGCCATCACCGGCGAGTCGGCCCCCGTGATCCGCGAGTCCGGCGGCGACCGGTCCGCGGTCACCGGCGGCACGCGGGTGCTGTCCGATTATCTCATCATCCGGATCACGGCCGGCCAGGGGGAGACGTTCCTCGACCGCATGATCGCGCTCGTCGAAGGCGCGATGCGCCAGAAGACGCCCAACGAGATCGCACTCACGATCCTGCTCTCGGGGCTCACGATCGTCTTCCTGCTCGCCGTGGCGACGCTCGCCCCATTCGCGGCGTATAACGGCACCATGGTGTCCATGCCGGTCCTGATCTCGCTGCTCGTCTGCCTCATTCCCACGACGATCGGCGGCCTGCTCTCGGCGACCGGCATCGCGGGGATGGACCGGCTCATCCAGCAGAACGTGATCGCGATGAGCGGGCGCTCAGTCGAGGCGGCGGGCGACGTCAACACGCTGCTGCTCGACAAGACGGGCACGATCACCCTCGGCAACCGGCAGGCGGTGGAGTTCATTCCCGTGCCCGGCGTGAGCGTGGAGCGGCTGGCCGACCGGGCGCAGCTCGCTTCCCTGCCCGACGAGACCCCCGAAGGCCGCAGCATCGTCGTGCTGGCCAAGGAGAAGTTCGGCATCCGCGGCCGCACGCTGGCCGAGGGACGCCGGGTGGTCGTGGCGCCCGCCGACGCCTCGGGCGCCGCGCAGGAGGCCGAGTTCGTCCCCTTCTCGGCCACCACGCGGATGAGCGGCGTGAACATGGGGGCGCTGCACCTGCGCAAGGGCGCGGGCGACGCCGTGGCCAAGTGGGTGCAGGAGAACCGGGGCACGGTGCCCCCCGATCTCCAGCCGATGGTCGAGCGCATCGCGCGCGAGGGCGGCACGCCGCTCGTCGTCGCCGAGCGGGAGAACGGCAGCGCGCACGTGCTCGGCGTGATCTATCTCAAGGACGTCGTGAAGGGCGGCATTCGCGAGCGGTTCGCCCGCCTCCGGGCGATGGGCATCCGCACCGTGATGATCACGGGCGACAATCCGCTCACCGCGGCCGCCATCGCGCAGGAAGCGGGCGTGGACGACTTCCTCGCCCAGGCCACCCCCGAAGACAAGATGGCGCTGATCAAGCGCGAGCAGTCGGGCGGGCGGCTCGTCGCCATGACGGGCGACGGCACGAACGACGCGCCCGCGCTGGCCCAGGCCGACGTCGGCGTCGCCATGAACTCGGGCACGCAGGCCGCGAAGGAAGCCGGCAACATGATCGATCTCGACTCCAATCCGACCAAGCTCATCGAGGTCGTGGAGATCGGGAAGCAACTCCTCATGACGCGAGGCTCCCTCACCACCTTCTCCATCGCCAACGACGTGGCCAAGTACTTCGCCATCATCCCGGCGATGTTCGTGGCCACGTACCCGCAGCTCCAGGCGCTCAACGTCATGCGCCTGCATTCGCCCGCGTCGGCGATCCTGGCCAGCGTGATCTTCAACGCGTTGATCATCATCGCGCTGATTCCGCTGGCCCTGCGCGGCGTGCGCTACCGCCCCGCGCCGGCGTCGGCGATCCTGCGCCGGAACCTGTGGATCTACGGCGTGGGCGGCCTCATCGTGCCGTTCATCGGCATCAAGGCCATCGATATGCTCCTCGTCCTCTTCCGGCTGGTGTAACGTGCTCCGTAACCAACTCCGCCCCGCGATCGTGATCACGCTCGCGCTCTGTGTGATCACCGGCATCATCTACCCGGGCGCCGTCACCGCCGTGGCCCAGTTGTTGTTCCCGCGACAGGCCAACGGCTCGCTGATCCGCGGCGCCGACGGCGCCCCGATCGGGAGCGCGCTCATCGGCCAGCAGTTCGCGCGCCCCGAGTACTTCCATCCGCGCCCGTCGGCCGCCGGCGCGGGCTACGACGACACGCTGTCGGCCGGGAGCAACCTCGGCCCCACGAGCGCAAAGCTGGATTCGCTCGTCGCGGCGCGCGTGGACACCGTCGTCGCGCAGGACGGCGGCGTGAAGGGAAAGATCCCGTCCGACATGGTCACGGCGTCGGGCTCGGGCCTGGACCCAGACATCTCGCCCGCCGACGCGTTCCTGCAGGTGGAGCGCGTGGCGCGGGCCCGGCACGCCGACAGCGCCGCGGTACGGGCGCTCGTCGACCGCCACGTGCAGGGCCGCCAGTTCGGCCTGTTCGGCGAGCCGCGCGTCCACGTGCTGGAACTCAACCTCGACCTGGATCGATCGTTCCCGCTGCATGCCGCGGCGTCGCACGATCGATGAATCACTATGAAACGACTGCTGACCATCGTCTTCCTGGCCCTCGCCGTACGCGCGCAGGGCCAGACCGCCACTGACACGACCCACGCGGGACCTGCCGCGGCCGCGACGCGGCCCGCTCTCTTTGGCGGATTCACGTTCAGCGGATACGCCGAGGCATCCTATCAGTATTCCACGCACCCCGCGGGCACGACGATCGCGGGCCACCTCTACGACCGGTTCCAGAACCAGTTCTCGCTCGACGCACTCGATCTCGTGGCCGATCGCCCGTACGACGCTCGCACGTGGAGCGCCGGCGTACACGCCGAGGTCCTGCTCGGGCAGAATGCCGCGGTCGTGCAGTCCCGCGGACTGGCGCTCGGGCCGCAGGGTGACCTCACCCAGCTCTACGTTTCCCTCAACGTGCCGACGCCGAATGGGAACGGGCTCCAGTTCCAGTTCGGCAAGTTCGCCACGTTGCTGGGACTCGAGGTGATCGAGGACGTGGCGAATCCCGCCTGGTCCGGCGGCAACCAGTTCATCTTCCTCGAGGACTTCACGTCCACTGGGGCGCAGATTTCCTACCGGTTCGGGCCGCACGCCGACGCGCAGCTCCGCGTCACCAACGGCTGGGACGCCGTCGAGGCGCGGAACTCGGGTAAGACCGTGCTCGGCCGTCTTGGCCTCTATCCCGATTCGACTTCTTCCGTATCGGTGTTCGGCTACTCGGGCGCCGAGGAGTTGGACAATGCGTCGGCGCTCCGATCGGGCTCCGAGATCCTGCTCTGGAAGAAGTTCGCACCGAGCTGGAACGCATGGCTGCAGGCCGACTATGGCCGCGAAATGGCCAACGCGGCCCTGGCCGACTCGACCCGTGACGCGCAGTGGTGGGCATTCGGCGCATGGCTCGCCCACGACTTCTCGTCCACCGTCGGGCTGGCCGCGCGCGGCGATTACACGGCCGACGCCAACGGCGCCCGCACCAGCGGGTCGCTGGGCTTCCCGGCCAACACCGGCCAACGCCTGTATTCGGCGACGCTCACCCTCAACCTGCGTGCCTGGCCCGGAACGCTGGTGCGCCCCGAGGTCCGATGGGATGGATCCACGATCGCCGCGTTCGGCGGCCATCGATCCCAACTCACGGCCGGGCTCGGCGTGGCGTACCTTTTCTGAATGGGCGCATCCTTGCCGGGTGACGATCCGAAGCTGACGCCGTCGTCCGATTTCCTCACCCTCGTTCGCCAGCGCGAACGCGGCAAGCTCAAGCTGTATATCGGGTCGGCCGCCGGCGTGGGCAAGACGTACCGGATGCTCGCCGAGGCCCACCAGCTACGGGCACGCGATGTGGACGTGGTGATCGGATTCATAGAGACGCACGGCCGCGAGGAGACGGCGGCGCAGGTCGGCGATCTCGAGGTGATCCCGCGGCGCCGCATCGAATACCGCCACGTCTGGCTCGAAGAGATGGACGGCGACGCCATCGTCACGCGCAATCCGGAAGTGGCGATCGTCGACGAGCTGGCGCACACCAACGTGCCAGGGTCGCCGCGAGCCAAGCGCTGGGAAGACGTCATCTGGCTGCTCGACAACGGCATCAGCGTCATCTCGGCCGTGAATGTGCAGCACCTCGAATCGCTCAACGACATCGTCGCCGAGACGCTGGGCGTGATCGTGCGCGAGACGCTCCCCGACTGGGTGCTCGGGCTGGCTGATCAGGTGGTGAATCTCGACATCTCGGCGGAGGATCTTCGCCAGCGGCTCATCGAGGGAAAGATCTACGCCCGCGAGAAGGTCCCGGCCGCGCTCGCCAATTTCTTCACGCCGGAGAACCTGAGCACGCTCCGCGAACTGGCGCTGCGCGAAGTCGCCAGTTCCGTGGACCGGTCCCGCGAGGAGACCGCACGACGCGAGCGGGGTGCGGCCGGCGCCAAGCGCACCGTGGACCGCCTGCTCGTCGCGATGTCCAGCAACCCGCCCTACACCGCCGCTCTCCTCCGCCGCGCCAGCCGCATCGCCGGTCGCCTCAACACGGATTGGTATTGCGTATACGTCCAGACACCTGAGGAGAGCGCCGATCGCATCGATGCCACCATCCAGCGCAAACTGGTGGAGAACATCCAACTCGCGCAAACCATGGGTGCCGAGATCGTGCAACTGCGCGGGGCCGACGTCGCCGCCACCCTCCTGGAGTTTGCCCGCGCCCGCGGCGTCACGCTCATTCTCACCGGCCAGAGCCGCCGATCTCGCTGGCAGCACTTCGTGCGGAAATCGGTGGTCGACCGGCTGATCTCGAACGCCCTTGGCATCGATGTCCTGGTCGTCTCGTTCACCGGCCCGGAGTCGGGATCGTGACCACGCTCCCCTACCTCGTCGTCGTCGTGGCTGCCGGGATGGGCACACTCGCGTGGCTGTTCGCCTGGCGAGCCCAAGGGCGCGCCGAGGCCCGGGTGGATGAGTTGCGCAACGCAATGTCGGCCAGCGAGGCCCGCGGCGCCGAACGCGAACGGAAGGTCGCAGACGAGACCCGCGAGACCGAAGCCGCCATCACGGTGGCCGTGGAGCGCGGGATCCACGACCTCGACGAGGTGCGCCTACCCCTCCACATTCTGCTCGAGAATCCGTTCGGCGAACTCAACGACAATCAGATCGAACTCATCGGGGCGGCCCGTGATGCTGCCGAGGCCGCCGCGGCTCGGCTCCGCCGGGCCCGCGACCTCATCACCCTCCGCCCCGAGCAGTTGCGCCGTGAACCCGTACGCCCCGGTGATATCGTGGCGTCGCTCGTTGCCTCGCTGCAATCCCGCGGCGCCGCCCGCGGCGTACGGGTCACGGCGGACCTTGCGGCCCCGCTGCCCGCCCTCCGTGGCGACCGTATCCGCCTGCAGGAAGCCCTCTCCGTTCTCGGCGCCGCCTGTCTCGCCGCGACGCCCGATCAGAAATCGCTGACCATCACCGCCGGCACCGACGATGTCGACCTCGTCGTCGCGTTCGACGGAGGCCCGATCGACCTCGGCGAGATCGACACCACGTGGGCGGCGCGCGTCGTGTCCGCGCACGGCGGCTCGCTGCGCGCGGCCGCCTCCCACGTCGAGATCCGCCTGCCGCGCTGAGCGCGCCGCGCCGTCACCGCAGCACGAGCGAGTCGACCTGGGCATAGGTGATCACCTGCGCCCACCCCTGCACTTCGCCCGCTTTCCGGAAGGTCACGGTCACCGCCGTCGAATCGCCCGGCGCGACCTTGGAGCCGAGGCCAAACACCATGATGTGCAACCCGCCGGGGACGAACTTCACCGTGTCGTGCGCCGGCACGGCCAGCGTCGGTTCCGGTGCCATGTGCTCCATGCCGTCGCCCATCGCCATCGTCCGGTGCATCTGCGCGCTGTCGGCGTCGATCACCCGCACGGCGGTCGCCGTGTCGGCGTGCGACGTGGGGTTGGTGATCCAGAGATAGAGCACGGCAGGCGAGCCGGGCGCCGGCGACACCAGGTACGCCCGCGTCCAGGCCACGGGGCCGGTCTCGTCCACCGACACCACGCGGCACCCGGCCGCCGCGGTCAGCATCCCGGCCGCGGCAATCCACCCGATGATTAGTTTGTTAGTATACATCGCGCAGGAGCCGCGGCAGATCGTGGACGTAGTCCGCAATCGGCATGCCCGGAAGATAGATCACATGGGCGCTGTCGTCGGGCGTGAAAGCGAACACCTGCGCCGAGTGGCTCACCCCATATCCGCCGCCCGGTAGGTCCTCGCGCTGGGCGGGTGGAATCCCGAACGCCCGCTCCATCGCCGCCAGCTGGTCGTCGGTGCCCCGCAATCCGATGAACGCGGGGTTGAACGAATCGAGCCACTCCCGGAGCTGCGGCAACGAGTCGCGCTCCGGGTCGGTGGTCACGAACACCACCATCACGCGGCTGCGTTCGTCCGCCGACAGCTGCTTGAGCGCCCCCGCGATGTTCGCCATGTGCACGGGGCACACGTCGGGACAGTGCGTGTAGCCAAAGGTCACCAGCGTCACCTTGCCCTTGGTCGCGCGGCCGAAATCGAACGGCTCGCCGGCCGTACTGGTCATCGTCACGTTCGGCCGCGGCACCGGCGGGTCGACCAGCGCCCCCCGCACCAAGGGCTCGCCCTGCATCCGGGCGACCGTGTCGCGCGCGCGGTCGCACCCCGCCGCGGCGATGGCAATGAGCGCTGCGGCGAACGCCCCCCGGCGCATGTGGTTCATGGAATCCCCCGTTCAGAACGCATGCCGCACCTGGACGAACAACGAACGCGGCTGGCCGGGCGACACGAGCCCTCCCGCCACCAGTTCAGGATACACACGGTCGAGCACGTTGCGTACCCCCACGTACACCCGCGACCCGGCCACGGTGGTCGAGACGTCGGCGTGCATGAGACCGTAGGCGCCGAGCACCACGCCCGGCTCGTCGAACGGCGAGTACGGGCCCACCCAGTTGCCACTCAGCCGCAGGATCCACGGCGCACCCTTCGGCGTGTATTGGACCGCCCCCGACCCGACGTACTTGGCGGTGTTGTACACCCGCATTCCGTCCACGGTCTCGAGGCTGCCTGTCTGTTCCGACTCGATCGTCAGGTGCGTGTACCGCGCGTCGTTGAACGTCCAGTCGCCGGTCACCCGCAGCGTCCGCACCACCGGCAGGACCCACTGGAGTTCCAACCCCTTCCGCACGCTCGATCCGCCGTTGCTGGCGGCCCCGCTGAGCGGGTTGATCGTCTGCTCGTTGCTCACATTCATGCGGAATAGCGTCGCCGACGCGAACACCTCCTGCCGATCGAATCTCAGCCCGCCCTCGTAGTCCCATTCCGTGATCACGGCCAGCGTGGGGTCGAACAGCACACCGTCGGTCGACCGGAATCCCCGCGATACGTTCACGTAGGCCGATAGGGGATCGGTGAATCGGTACGTGGCCCCGACTTTGGGGGAGGCGACGCCGGTATGCCCGCGGAATTCTCCGAACAGGTCCTGAATGGACTTGGTGTCGAGCAGGTCGACACGGCCGCCAATGTCGAGCCGCAGCCGGTCAGTGACGTCGGTGTACGACTGCAGGAAGAGCGCGCCCGACGTCTGCACGCCGGTCGCCAGTGCGTTCACGGAATCCCGCGCTCGGTCGGTGGTGAAGTAGTTCTCATAGCGGGCATGGTCCCACCGCCCCTCGGTTCCGATGGTCAACTCGCCGTGCGGCAGCTCAAACGTGAGGGCGCTCGTGAGCCCGGTGCCGTACCGATGATCCTCCTCCTCCGTCTGGCTGCCGCTCCCTTCGAACTGCCCCCCCGCAGGCGCGATGGTGAGGAAGTTCTGCCACCGCCCCTGCGTGGCATACACGGTCGTCCGCCAGAACGTCGACCCGCTGATCCACCGCAGACTCGCCCGCTCCTGCGCGTGGCGCTTGAACCCGCCATCGGAGGGGTTGGATACGATGCCGTACTGATGCCGCGTGAAGGCATCGCTGCTCAGGAAGCCGGGCGCGTTCCAGTCGGTTCCGTAGAGTTCCGTCCCCACATCGAGCGAAAAGCCGTGCGAGAGCTGATGCACCACGCGGGCGTGCCCCTGCGCC
>DATLUQ010000057.1 GCA_035533015.1 Gemmatimonadaceae bacterium
GAGTTCCTGGCGCGGCCCGACTCGTACGAATGCGAAACGGAGCGGCTACAGCGCCGGATGGCGCTTTACGGTCTCGTCGTGCGTCTGGAATTGGTTGGCGACTGACAGGATCAAGTCGTCGTTGTAGAGATTGCCGATGATCTGCGCGCAGATCGGCTGCGGCTTGAGTTCCGGCGCCGGCTCTGGGGGCGCCGCGCCGCGCCGGCCGCCGCCGAATACCTGCGGCACGTCGAACTTGTACGGTAGGACGGCGCTGGGATGCCCGGTCTGCGCGTTGTACCCGACGTCGGCGAACGGGGCGCCGATGTACATGTCGAGATCCTTCAAGAACTCGGCCCACTTCGAAATCAGGATGTAACGCCGCCGCTCGGTCTGTAGGAACTCGAATCCCGGGATGCGGCGCCCGTTCACGAATCGCGGGTTCCAGTCGGCCGGCGCCATCGGATTGGCTGGTGCCGCCCCGCGGCCGCCGCCCTCACGGCCATTGCCAGCTCCCCGCGCCGGCAATGGCGGCAGGTTGTTGAGATCGAGCCCGATCTCCTTGGCCTTGATCTGCACGTACGAATCGAACGCGGCAGCGTCCTCCACGTCGAGGCCGCCTGACCCGCGGCTGATTCCCGCCACCGTCGGTCGCGCCCCGATGGTCACCGGCTTCATGCCGAGCTCGCGCAGCTTGTCCACCAGTTCCTTGGGCGCCTGGTCATCTACTCCGATGCGCATCGACGCCACGTCAACATGGCGATTGAACTGGAAGGGCATAGTCACCGTGGACGGATCCTTCTCGTCCACCCCATGAATGACGTTGAACACCATCGCCGCGTCCTCGCTCGTGCGCACGATGGGACCCACGCGATCCTGCGACCAGGCGAGCACCATCCCGCCATAGCGGCTCACACTGCCGAAGGTCGGTCGGAGCGCGCTCAAGCCGCAGCGAATGGTCGGCGACACGATCGACCCCGAGGTCTCCGTGCCGATACCGAAGGCGACGCACCCGGCGGCGGTTGCCGACGCGGGGCCGGCCGATGAACCGCTCGATCCCTGCGACAGATTCCACGGATTGTTGGTACGTCCACGGAACCACTGATCGTTCTGCGCGAAGAGCCCGGTGGCCAGCTTGGCGATCAACACCGCACCGGCATCCCGGAGGCGTACGACCACCTCGGCGTCCTCGTCGATGATGCGGTTCTCGAAGTCCTTGGCGCCCCACGTGGTGGGGACGCCCTTGGTGGCGAACAGGTCCTTGATGCCGTAGGGCAGACCGTGGAGGGGGCCGCGATACTTTCCCGCCGCGATCTCGGCGTCGGCGCGTGCCGCTTCAGCGCGGGCCTGGTCTTCCATGATCGTCACGGCGCAGAGCAGGATCGGATTGAGCCGTTTGATGCGTGTGAGATAGATGTCGGTGAGGCGAGCCGACGTGATGCGCCGCGCCTTGAGCATCGCCGAGAGGCGGTGTGCGGGAAGAAAGGCGATGTCGTCGTCCGACGCCGGTACGGCACCGGCCCACGGTTCGGGTTCGTAGGTGCCGCGGTCGAAGGCGCGAGCGCCACGCTCGCGGACGAGCTTCTCCATGAGTGCGCCTGTCCCGCCGGGGTACGGCTGGAACTGCAGCGCCGGCGATTCGCCGTTGCCGAGTGGAACCGGTGGCTCCTCCTGTTGCCGCTGTTGTCCGCCGGCGGTGGCAGCGCCGCGCGCCTGGGCGTGCGCCGGTTCGACGCCGAGCGTCGTGGCCGCGGCGGCGACCAGGGAGAGGAAGACGAAGTGGCGGCGGTCGATGCCGAGCGCTTCCTCGTCGAAGTCGGTGGCTTCCAGTTGGGCCTGGGTCTGCTCAAGCAGTTCTTCGGGGTTGGTCACGGCTGGCCTCGGGTGGCGGTTGAGCGAACAGCGGACGCGACCAGAGAATTGCGCACGGAAGACAAAATTGCCAGACCCCCGAGCCCTGCGCCGCCCTTCCCCTCTCCACCGGTGGGTAGCATCGTTGACCCACCGTCACCACCAGCTCCCGCCCCGCCACGCGATGTACACCCCCGGCCAGTTCGCGGAAACCCGCATCGATGTTCTGCACGAGCTCATTCGGGCCCATCCCTTGGGCGCGCTCGTCACGCTCACGCCCGACGGACTCGATGCCAATCACACGCCGTTCGAGATCGATCCCGATCCGGCGCCGTTCGGGACGCTGCGCGGGCACGTCGCGCGCGCGAACTCGCAGTGGCGCGACGCGGCAGGTGAACTGGACGCGTTGGTGATCTTCCAGGGTCCCGACCGGTACATCTCGCCTTCCTGGTATGAGGCCAAGCGGGAGTCGGGCGAGGTGGTGCCGACGTGGAACTACGCGGTGGTCCATGCCCGCGGTCCCTTGCGGGTGATTGAAGACGAGACGTGGTTACGCGCATTCGTCGACAAGCTCACGAACCGCTACGAAGCCGGGCGTGCCGAGTCATGGAAGGTGGAAGACGCCCCCGCCGACTTCGTCCGCAAGCTCCTCGGTGCGATCGTCGGAATAGAAATTCCGATCTCACAACTGGCGGGCAAGTGGAAGGTCAGCCAGAACCGTCCAGCCCGGGACCGGGATGGGGTCGTTGGCGGCCTGATGGCTGAAGGCGGGGCGCCGGCGGAAGCGATGGCCGAGTTGGTCCGCCGCTTCGGGCACGGGTAGGCGGCGGGGCCCCGTCAGGTTCTGCCCGCCGCCGCCCGATCGCCCGTCCTGTAAGCCGGCCTACTTCGCCTTCCAGTTGTTGTTCGACGTGTCGGCGTCCATCCAGATGCCGCCGTCGAGAGTAAGCGCTCTGACCGTCTTCCCCGTTGGTACGGTCACCGTCGTCCGTTGTTGATTGGTCTTCCAGATGGCCGACGTCTCGTGGACGACGTCGCTGGTGCCGTCGGCGTACTGGAGGTGGAGGTCGACTGGCGCGTCCATCCCGCCGATGTTGTCGATGACGACGGCATAGCCGCCGCGTGCTCTGGTGACGCTCCGGACCGCGAGATCGATGTAGGCATTGCTGAAGAACCAGTCGTTCCAGAACCAGTTGAGATTCTGGCCGGCCACGTTGCTGAACGTGTTGAAGAAGTCCCACGGGGTCGGATGTTTGCCGTGCCAACGATCCATGTATGCGTGGAGGCACTTCTTGAACGTCGCGTCGCCCAACATGTCCTTCATGGCGAGGTAGCCGAGGGCGGGCTTGCCATAGGCGTTGATGCCATAGGCACCGCCGGTCAGCGCATCGGCCGGTGTAACAATGGGCAGATCTTCGAGCGGGGATGGGTCGTGCGCCCATCGATTCACGCGGAACTGTTCGAAGAGCGTCGTGGCCTTGTCCACCCCCATATCCACACGGTTGATGAGATATTCGAAGGTCGTGGCCCACCCTTCATCCATGAATGCATATCGAGTCTCGTTCGTGCCCATGTAGAAAGGCATGTAGGTGTGCGCGATCTCGTGCGCGGCCACGAACTGGGCGAACGGCGGGTCGGCGTACGACTCGTCGTTTGCCATCATCGGGTACTCCATGCCCGCGCCGCCCTGGAATTCGGTGGTCTTCTCATACGGGTAAGCGACCCCGGGCCACTGGCGCGATAGGAAGTCCAGGGCGTGGCGGCCGAACTGGACCATCTGATGGAAGTCCGCCGCGGTATCGTTGTACGCGGCCTGGACGCTCGCGCGGCGGTGCGTGGCATCGTCCACGACCACGCTCGCCGCGTCCCAGTCGTAGTGGTCGCTCAAGCCGAATGCCATGTCCGGAATGTCGGCAGCCGTGAAGCGCCAGCTGTTCATCGGCTGCTGCATCGTGACGGCCCCGCCATGGATCTCCACCCCGGTGGCCACGTGGACCGTCGAATCGGAGGTGAATGAAGCGCGGTACCGCGCGAGCGGCCCGGGCTGGAGTAGCTGCGCCGCGTCGGTCAGCGTCCCGGTGCCCCACACCACGAAGTTCGCTGGCACGTCGAAGGTCACATCGTAGTCGTTGAAGTCGCTGTAGAACTCGTGGCCGGCGTGGTCCATCGTGTCCCAGCCGTTGTAATCGTCGTAGACCGCGACGCGCGGATAGAAGTACGCAACGTAGAACGTGGTGGAGTCGATCACGCCCTGGCGGCTGGGCCGCTGGGGCAGGTCGTAGTACCACCGGAAGGCCAGGTGCACGGAGTCGTGCGGTGCCAGCATGGCGGGCAGCTTCACCGGCTGCCAGGTGAAGTAGCGCGGGCTGTTGTCCCACGCTTCGGCCTTGCCGTTCACCGCGAACGACCGGATATGGACGCCCGAGGTGAGCCCTTCCTCCGAGGTGCCGCCGTCGCGCGGCGCGCCGGGCCTGTGGGAGTTCGGGAACAGCTTGATGACCAGCGCCCTGAGCGTGTCGGGGCTGTTGTTGAAATACGTGATCTCCTCGGTGCCCGCGATCCGGCGGTCGGGGGGCAGGGCCGTGACCGTGATCGTATAGCGCCCGCGGTTCTGCCAGTACCGGGGGCCCGGCAGTCCGTCGAGGGTTCGCGTGCCGTTCGCCACGGCCTGCTTCATGTTGCGCGGCATGTTCAGCGACTGTGCGGACCCCCGCGTGGGAGTCAGCGGCACGAAGAGAAAGGCGAGTACCGACGCTCGGCGCGCGATCCGCCGAGCACGATTCAGTGAATGGGTCATCATTGAGGTTCGGGTCTCCCTTGCGAGAGTGCGTCGAGATGTGTTGGACATCCCCTGAAAAAAAATGGCGTGAATCCCAGTCGGGCGATAGTCCGCACGACAGCAGATGGCGACGGCGTCCGCCCCCAATCGGGGGTGCCGCTACCGGGCAGGGGCGTCGGGTGGGCGTGGCGACTTGCCAGTGCGGCAATAGCAGGGCATTGTGGATGCTGGGGTCGACCGGAGAATGCGATGACGCCACAATCGGAAGAACTGCTGTTCGTGGGCATCAAGAATTGCGTCGTTGCGATCGATCGACGCAATGGATTCGAGGCGTGGCGCGTGAAGCTCAAAGGATCGAGCTTCGTCACCGTGCTCTGGGACGGTGACGGCCTGTTTGCCGCCAGTCAGGGCGAGGTGTTTCGCCTCGATCCGAACACGGGTGCGGTCCTCTGGACCAATCCGATGAAGGGCCTGGGCCTTGGCGTCGTGAGCCTCGCGGCGATGCGACGGCCGGAGTCGCACACATCGTACGAGACGATTGCCGAGCAGAAGCACCGCGAGGCCGCTGCCGCGACGGCTGCCGCCACCGCTTAGCCCCATCCCTCACCCGCCCGCCGCCACCATGCCCTCATCCAGACGCGACTTTCTCGCCCTCTCCGCCTCCGCTGCCGCGGCGCTCTCGCTCGGCATTCGCGGAAGTGCCAGCGCCGCGGAACTCTCCGCCAACGAACGACGCGCCCGAGCCGCCGACCCGATTTCCCAGAAAATGCTGCGCGCCCGACCCGTGCCGTTGGGCGACGTGCGCGTGCTCGGTGGCCCGCTCAAGCAGGCCCAGGAACTGGACGCCGCGTACCTCCTGTCGCTCGATCCGGATCGGATGCTCGCGTACTACAGAATCCGCGCCGGGCTCGTCCCCAAGGCACCGGGTTACACCGGCTGGGACGGCGACGGCCACAATCTCACGGGTCACATCGCGGGCCACCATCTCTCGGCGGTGAGCCTCATGTATCTCGCCACCGGCGATGCGCGCTTCAAGGCGCGGGCCGACTATCTGGTGGCCGGCTTGAAGGAAGTGCAGGACAAGAATGGCGACGGGTACCTGAGCGCGCTGGAGAATGGGCGCAAGGCGTTTGGCGAACTGCACGACGGCGTGATTCGCTCGGCGCCATTCGATCTCAACGGCCTCTGGTCACCGTGGTACACGCTGCACAAGACCTTTGCCGGACTGCGCGACGCCTACCGGCACACCGGGAACCCGACGGCGCTCGAGGTGGAAACGAAATTCGCGGCCTGGGCAGACGGCATTCTCGCTCCGCTGAACGAGGCGCAATTGGCGGCGATGCTCAACACCGAGCAAGGAGGCATGAACGAGGTGCTGGCCGACCTGTGGGCCGATACCGGCGACGCGCGGTGGCTGGCCCTGTCGTACAAGTTCGAGCACCACGCGTTCACCGACCCGCTCAAGCGCGGGCAGGACAACCTCGACGGTAAGCACGCCAACTGCCAGGTGCCCAAGCTCGTCGGCTCGGCCGAGCGGTTCGGCTACACGGGTGACGCCGGTGATCTGCTGGCGGCGTCGTTCTTCTGGGACACCGTCGTGCAGCACCACACGTATGCCAGTGGGGGCCACGGGCTGTCCGAGTACTTCGGGCCCGCCGACGCGTGGGGCGTCCGGATCGACGGACGAACGTGCGAGTCGTGCAATGTTTATAATATGCTAAAGCTGACGCGCCGGCTGTTCTCCGTGCGCCCCGACGCGTTCTACGCCGACTTCCAGGAGCGCGCGCTGTTCAACCACCAGCTGTCATCCATCGACCCGGCCGATGGCGACATGTCGTACATGGTGCCGGTCGGGCGTGCCGAACAGCAGGAATACCAGGACATGCAGCGGGACTTCACCTGCTGTGTGGGCACGGGGATGGAAAACCACGCGCTGGTGGGCCACGGCGTGTATTACGAATCGGACGATACACGGTGGGTCACGGTATTCGTGCCGTCTACGGCACGGTTCAGCGACGGGACGCGGTTCGCGATGGCCACCGATTTCCCCGACGGCGGCTCGGCCACACTCACCATCACGCCGCCGGCGCCGACGGCGTTCACGCTCGCCATCCGGCGGCCGAGTTGGGCGGGCGACGGGTTCCGTGTTCGAGTCAATGGGCAGGAGGTGCCGCAACCCCCGCTCGGTAGCCTGCAACCCGGCCGCGCCGGTGGCCGCCTGGTGAGTCAGGACCCGCGCGTCCTGTCGCCCAGCACCTTCGTGGAGTTGAAACGCACGTGGAACGCGGGAGACGTCGTGGAGTTGACGCTTCCCAAGACGCTCCGGTTCGAGACGACGCCGGATGACCCGAGCGTGACGGCGATCATGTGGGGCCCGCTAGCGCTCGCCGCCGATCTGGGCCCGCGGCGCGAAGGACGTGCCGCGTTCACGAAGCCGCCCGTGCCGGTGATGGTCGCGGCGGGACGTCCGCTGGACGACTGGGTGGTGCCCGCCACGCCGGCCGGCAATTTCACGGTGCGTCAGGTGGCGCGGGTCCCCGAGGCCCCATCGCCGGCAGGGGACGTCGCTCTGGCGCCCTTCTATCGGACGTACGAGCGCACGTACAGTCTCTACCTGGACGTGGTCACACCGACCGAGTTCGACCGGCGGGTGGCGGGGATCGCTGCCGAACGGGACCGGCAGCGCGCACTCGACGCGGCGACGATCGCGTTCGTGCGTCCGGGAACCCGGGAGGATGATGCGCTCTTCCATTACCAGAGCGCCCCCGTCGACCGGCCCGCGGAACGCACGGAGGGTCGTCCGGGCCGAGGCGGGGCGGGCTGGTTCTCCTACGTACTGCCGGTGGAGCCGGGCGTCCCCGCTGCACTCGTGGTCACGTATTACAACGAGCCCGGCCTCACACCGACGACCGGTGACTTTAGCATTATCATAAATGGAACGACGATCGGCACGTTCGTGCCGAACGCCGGAGCGAGCGGCTTCTTCGATGCCCGTTATGCGGTGCCGGAGGCGCTCACTCGCGGCAAGTCGACGGTCACCGTCCGGTTCGATGCGGGCGCTCATGGTCGCATCGCCCCGGTGTTCGGCGTGCGCACGGTGCGGGCGGGATCGTAAGGCGGCCGTCGTCCAGCCGTTGTCTCGGGGCGGGTGTGACATTGAAGCAAGTACCCACTTGCTACCGGAATGAGGACCCGCTAGCCTCCGGGTCCTATGGAAATCCGCGAACGAATTCTCGAAGCGGCCGCCCGCGTCTATGCCCTCCACGGCTATCGTGGCGCGACCACCAGGCTCATCGCCAACGAAGCCGGCGTCAATGAAGTCACCCTGTTCCGCACCTTCGGCTCGAAAGACTCCCTGTTCGAGGAACTGGCCCGCGATCAGGCAAATGCCACGGTCGTCCCGGAACTTCCAGGCCACCCGGTAGATCCCGAGCGCGAACTCACCGAGTGGTGCCACGTCGTCCTCGACTCTCTGACGCGCGAGCGATCGTTTCTCCGTAAGTCGATGAGCGAGATGGAGGAACGTCCGCTGGCCGCCGAGGCCGCGTGCCGTGGGCCGCACTGCGCCGCTGAGGTGCTCGGGCGATACGTGGACGTGCTCACCACGTATGAGTTGGCGCAAACCGGCGGCGATACGGGCGCCGCGATCTCGATGCTGATGTCGTCGCTGTTCGGCGATGCGATGTGTCGCGAAATGATGCCCGGAGCGTTTCCCGAGCCGGCGGAAGACGCGCCGAACCGCTACGCGAAGTGTTTCCTGCGAGCTGCTGGCATGTCGCTTCGCGCGGCGCCGAAGTCGAAGGTCACGGCGGCCTGACGCCGCGGCCCGATCACCTTTCAACACTCCAAGACATGCAATCCATCACAGCCAAGAGCGTGCGCGCCGCAGTTCTGTTTGGCGGCCTCGTGCTCGGTGCGATCCCGGCGCTCGCGCAGCGCGCGGCCGGCGGCGTACGCCCCGTATCGCTGGAAGACGCCATCCAGTTGGCGGAGCAGCGCAGCACGACGGTCCGCATGGCTCGGGCCGGTGTGACGCGCGCCGAGGGCCAGTTCGACCAGGCACGCAGTCAATTCCTGCCGCAGGTCGGCGCGTCGCTCGGATACACGCGGACGCTGCGCTCACAGTTTTCGGGGTTCAGCTTCGGGAGCACGTCGTCGGACTCGACCGGGTCGAACGGCACGAGCAGCCCCGCGTCGAACTTGCAGAGCGTGGGCTTCGGCGCGGAGAACGAATACGTGATCGGGCTGCAGGTATCGCAGAACGTCTTCACGTGGGGCCGCCTCACCGGCCAGCGCACGGCGGCGGTGGCCGGGCAACGGGTGGCTGATCTCGAACTCGGCTCGCAACGGGCCCAGCTGGCGCTCGACGTGACGCAGGCCTACTACGACGCCGTGCTCGCGCAGCAGTTGCTGGTGATCTCGGATTCCACGCTGGCCCAGACGGACGAATTGTTGCGGCAGACGACCGTGGCGCGCCGTGTGGGCAACGCGTCGGACTTCGACCTGCTCAAGGCGCAGGTGACGCGTGACAACCAGCGGCCGCAGGTGCTGCAGGCAGAGACCAACCTCGAGGTGGCGCTGCTCAATCTCAAACGCCTGCTCGAACTGCCGCTGGATGATTCGGTCGTGCTGACGACGCCGATCGAGAACGCGCCGATGCCGGGCCTTGCCGGTATCGCGACGACGAACGCGCCGGACACGAGCTCCCTGCAACGCGCCGCCGTGCGGGAAGCGCAACAGAACGTCCGGGCCCAAGAGGGTTTGCTGCAAGTCGCCCGGGCCGAACGGTATCCGGCTCTGTCACTCACGTCGGGCTATCAACGGCTGTTCTTCCCGGCGAACACGTTTCCTGCGTGGAGCAACTTCCGCGAGAACTGGACGGTGGGGCTGAGCGCGCAGGTGTCACTGTTCAACGGTGGGGGCACGCACGGCGACGAGCTGGTGGCGCAGGCCAACGTGCATCAGGCCCAGGCCCAATTGGATCAGACGCGGCAGTACGCAGCGGTCGATGCGCGGGTAGCGATGCGCCAGTTGGCGCAGGCCGACGCGTCGTGGGAGGCGAGCGCGGGTACGTCGGAACAGGCGCGCCGGGCCTACGCGATCGACCAGGTCCGGTACCAGCAAGGTCTGTCCACGCAGACCGATCTGGCGCAGTCGCGGCTGCTGCTCCAGCAGGCCGAGGCCAACCGCGCGCAGGCGGCGCGGGACCTCGCCGTGGCACGTGTGCGCGTGGCGCTGTTGCGCGATCTGCCGCTGTCGGGGGGCCCGGGCGGCGCATCGAGCGGGAGTTCGACCACGAGCACGGGCGCCAGTGCATCGAGAATGCCGGCCAGCACTCCGGCCGTGACGGGCACGTCGGGCCAAATCGGGGGCAATACTCCATGAACGTGAAGGTGCAATCCACGCGGATCGCATTCCTCGCGCTGGCTGCGATGATGCTTGCTGGCGTGGCGGCGTGCCAGCGCGACGCGGGCAACGCGGAGCCGGCCGATCCTGGCGTGACGATCGGGCCCGAGAACATCACGGTCGTGGCGGTGCACAGGATCCAGACTGGCCCGGAGATTTCGGGTTCGCTCGAGCCGGATGAGGAGGCCACGGTGCGCGCGGAGGTGCAGGCCGCGGTACTCGAGACGTATGCGGAGCCTGGGCAGCGCGTGACCAAGGGACAGGTGCTGGCCCGCCTCGACGACTCGGTGTTGCGCGAGCAGGCGCTGTCCGCCAAGTCAGCGGTGGGAACGGCGCAGAACGCGGCCGACATTGCGCAGCGGAACCTCCAGCGCAGCGAAGCACTGATCAACGTGGGAGCGATCGCCGATCGCGATCTCGAGGCGGCCCGCAACGCGGCGATGACGGCCCAGACGCAGCTCGACAACGCCACGGCCGTGTACGCCAACGCGCAGCAGATGCTCGAGAAGACCACGGTGCGCGCGCCGTTCGACGGTGTGGTGGCGGCCCGCGACGTGACCGGCGGCGATTTCGTGTCGCCGGGCGGTGCGATGTTCTCGGTGGTCAATCCCGCCACCATGCGGCTGGAAGCGTCGGTGCCGGCCAATGCCCTCGGCGACGTGAAGATCGGCATGCCGGTGGACTTCTCGGTGACCGGCTATCCCGGTCGCACGTTCACGGGGCACATCACGCGAGTGAATCCCACGGCCGATCCCACCACCCGGCAGGTGTCGCTGCTGGCGCGCATCCCGAATGTGGGGCGCTCGCTGGTGGGCGGCCTGTTCGCCGACGGGCGCGTGGCGAGCGAGACGCACGACGCGCCAGTGGTGCCCATCTCGGCGGTGGACGAACACGGCGTGCGGCCGTCGGTGATGGCGCTGCGACAGGGGAAGGTGACGCCGGTGGCCGTCGAACTCGGCATTCGCGACGACGTCGCCGAGACGGTGGAGATCCGGAGCGGGCTGGCAGCGGGCGACACGATCCTCGTCGGTGCCGCGCGCGGCATCTCACCGGGCACGCCGGTGCGGGTGAGCGCACCAAACGACGCCAAGCCGTAGCGAGCGGATCATGGTCATTTCCGATTTTGCGATCAAGCGCCCGTTGATCACCGTGGTCACGATGCTGGCGCTGACCGTCTTCGGGCTGTTCGCGCTCTACAAGCTGAAGACCGACGAGTACCCCGATGTGGCGCCGCCGTACGTCACGGTGGGCATTCCCTATCCCGGCGCGTCGCCCGACGTGGTGGAGAAGCAGATCCTCAAGCCGGTGGAGGATCAACTCTCGTCGATCGCCGACGTCAAGCAGATCACGGGGCAGGCGTACGACGGCTATGCGAACGTGCTGATCGAGTTCTACTTCGACAAGGACCTCAACGTCGCCACGCAGGAGGCCCGCGACGCGATCTCGTCGATCCGCTCCGATCTACCCGACGAGATGAAGGAACCGGTGATCAAGAAGTTCAACGACACCGATCGTCCCATCGTGTCGCTGGCGCTGTCGTCGAGCGTATTGTCCCCGGCCGAACTGACCCGACTCGCCGATCCGGACATCACGCGGCAACTGCGCGCGATTCCAGGTGTGGCGGACGTGGAAATCTTCGGGAACGTCGATCGGGAGCTGACCGTCGAGGTCCATCCCACGGCCCTGCAGGCCGCTGGGGTGAGCGTGGCGCAGGTTGTCACGGCGCTCCAGAACCAGAATCTCGCCGCGCCTGTTGGGCGCGTGATCGGCTCGCTGGATGAGCGGTCGATCCGCCTCAAAGGCCGTCTCGAGACCCCCCACGATTTCACCCAGCTCATCGTCGCCGAACGCAACAACCGGGTGATCCGCCTGGGCGACGTGGCCACGGTCAGCGACGGTACGGCCGAGGCGCGCACGATGGCGCTGTACGACGCGCGCGAGGCCGTGGGCATCGACGTCAAGAAGGCCAAGGGCTACAGCACCACCGACGTCAGCGATCAGATAAGGGCCCGCGTGGCCCAGATCCAGAAGACGCTTCCGGAGGGCACGACGATGGACGTCGTGAAGGACTCCGGCGTGCGCGTTACCGCGGCCGTGCGCAACGTCGAGGAGGCGCTGCTCATCGGGGCGATGCTCACCGTCCTGGTGGTGTTCCTGTTCCTGAATTCATGGCGGTCCACGGTCATCACCGGACTCGCCCTGCCGGTGTCGGTGCTGGCCTCGTTCATCGCCGTGTGGGTGATGGGGTTCAAACTCGAGACGATGTCGCTGCTCGGCCTGTCGCTGGCGATCGGCATCCTGATCGACGACGCCATCGTGGTGCGCGAGAACATCGTGCGCCACGTGGAGATGGGAAAGGATCACTACACGGCGGCCCACGACGGCACCGACGAGATCGGCCTGGCCGTGGCGGCGACGACGTTCTCGATCCTCGCCGTGTTCGTACCGATCGGGTTCATGCCGGGGATCGGCGGCCAGTGGTTCAAACCGTTCGCGCTGACCATTGCCTGCGCGGTGGCAGTGTCGCTGTTCGTCTCGTTCTCTCTCGATCCGATGCTGTCGGCCTACTGGGCCGACCCGCATAAGCCCGACCATGAACGGGCGTGGATCTCGCGGCAACTGAACCGCTTCAACCGCTGGTTCAACCGCCAGGCCGCGAACTACAAGAACGTGGTGGCGTGGGCGCTGGACCACCGAGCGGCCATGGTGACGATAGCCGTCGGGACGTTCTTCGCGGCGTTCCTGCTGCCCAGCCGCGGGGTGAGCGGACTGGGCATGGCCGTGATCGGGCTGGCCGCGGCCGTGTACGCCATGAGCAGCAAGCGGCTACCCGGGGCGGCGCGGGCCCTGATCGGCGTGGCCGGCGTCGCGGCCTTCGTGATTCTGCCGCGGTTGGTGCCGCCGATGGGCGCCGTCGGTGTGGGCTTCATGCCCGAGGACGACCGTGCCGAGTTGACCGTGCACATCGAGACGCCACCGGGATCGAATCTCGAGTACACGCGGCTCAAGGCTGAAGAGACGGCCCGGTTCATCCGCGCGCACAAGGACCTGGTGCTGCACACGTACTCGACGCTCGGTACGCAGGCTACGGGCGAGGTGGACCAGGGCGACATCTACGTGAAGATGGTGCCGCGCGAGCAACGGTCGGTGAGCGTCAACGAATTCGCGGCGATGTTGCGCGACGAAACCAGACACGTGGCGGGCATCACGTTGTCGGTGTTCACCGACGACTTCAGCGGCGGTCGCAAACAATTACAGTTGCAGATCCGCGGCGACAACCTGACGGCGATCAATGCCACGGCCGACACCGTGGAGCGCATCGTGAAGCAGGTGCCGGGCGCGGTGGACGTCGGGCTGTCCACCAAGGGGGAGAAGCCGGAGCTGAACATCGAACTCAACCGCGGCATCGCCGGCGCGCTGGGGATCACCGTGGGCCAGATCGCGCAATCGCTGCGGCCCGCGTTCGCCGGGCTCAAGGCGGGCGACTGGATCGATCCGAGCGGGGACCCACGCGACGTCGAGGTGCGGCTGGCGCCGGACGCCCGGCGCCGGGCGTCCGACCTCCGCCAACTCCCGTTGGTGGTGACCGGTCCCGACGGCATGCCGACCACACTGCCGCTCGGGCAGGTGGCAACGATCAAGGACAGTGTGGGGCCGGCGATCATCGACCATCTCGATCGCGAACGCGTGGTGAACGTCGAACTCAACACGTCGGGGCGCGCCTCCGGCGACGTCACCGCGGATATCGAGGCGCGGCTGGCCACGCTGCGGTTGCCGCCCGGGGTGCGGCTGTCGTACGGCGGCGACGCGCAGAACCAGAGCGAGGTCTTCGGCCAGATCTTCTCGGCGCTCGGCATCGCCGTATTGCTGATGTACCTCATCCTCGTCGTGCAGTTCGGGTCGTTCCTCGATCCGTTGGCGATCATGATCTCGCTGCCGTTGTCGTTGATCGGCGTGATGTTGGCGCTGGCGTTCACCGGCAACACCATCAACATCATGTCGTTGATCGGCGTGATCCTGCTCATGGGCATCGTGGCCAAGAACGCCATCCTCCTCATCGACTTTGCGAAATGGTCGCGTGAGGAGCAGGGGACGCCGTTGCGCGACGCGCTCATTGAAGCGGGGGCGATCCGCCTGCGGCCCATCCTGATGACGACGTTCGCCCTGATCGCCGGCATGATTCCGGTGGCGATGGGGCGAGGCGAAGGCGCGCAATTCCGATCACCGCTGGGCGTCGCCGTGATCGGCGGGGTGATCACGTCCACGCTGCTCACCCTGCTCGTGATTCCGACGTTCTATGAGATCATGGACGGGTGGCGCTCCAGGTTGGCCCGGAAGTTCGGGCTCAGGCCGCCCCACACGGCGGAGCACGCCGTACCGGTGGGCACGCCGGGGAAACCCGCGATGGGCGACGATTAGCGGACGCGAGGGCCGCGGCATTCCTGACACCGCCGCGGGCCCCCAGAGGATAGATTGGAGGTTCGACGTCCGGCCAGACCCACCGTTCCCCCTGTACCGGAGGACCGATCATCGTCCCCCTCCTGCTCCAAGCGTTGTCGCAGTTGAGCGATTCGTCCACGCATCTGCAACGGCTGTGGGCCTACATCACGCTCGGAACCACGAGCATCATCACCGAAGAGACCTCGCCGATGATCGGCGGGCTGGCGGTGCACAACCATCACCTACGGTTTTCGCTCGTCGTGCTCTGGGTGGCCGCCGGCGTATGGGGCGCCGACATCGTGCTGTACTACCTGGGCCGGTGGCGCGGCCGCTGGTTACGGCAACGGTGGCCGGTGTTGCGCGGCGTGATTCTCCGCGCGCTGCGCGTGGTGCGACGGCATCCGTGGCGGTCGTCCCTGGCCGTGCGGTTCGCGTACGGACTTCGCTTCACCTTGCCGATCGCGTGCGGGGCGGCGCGGCTGCCCGTGGCCCTCTATCTGATCGGCAGCGCGATCAGTGCGTTCCTCTGGGCGCTGGCGTTCACCTCCATGGGATGGATGGTGGGGCGTACGACCCGCGCCCTCGGCTGGCATCCCCGGGTGCACGAACTGCCCTTCATGGTCGGGCTGGTGGTGGTCGGGATCGCGGTGTACTTCATCGCCCGTCGTCGGCACCTGGAAGATCGGACCGTTGAAATGCTCGACGCTGAATAGGAGCGGCTGACAACCGACGCGAATATGCGCGATGACCCCGGGGACCCTCGAGGCACTACGAACGGCGGACGCGATACCGGCCCATCCATCTCACTCGGGCAATTGCGCGAGGCGGTGACGCGGGGCGTGATCTCGGCGGAGCAGCTGCGGATGATCCGCGAGCTGCCGGAGCCGGGCGATGAGCGGGCGGGCGGGACGGCGCGCGAGGTGCGGCGCGGTCTCAATGCCGTGACCATCGCGTACTACATGGGCGCGGCCGCCGTGGTGTTCGCCTTCGGATGGTTCATCATCGACCGGTGGAAGCCGCTCGGGGCAGGCGGCGTGCTGGTCGTCTCGCTTGTCTACGCGCTCGTGTTCGGCATCACCTCGCGGACCCTCACCCGGTTCGGATTCGCGACCGCAGCGGCACTGGCCGCACTGCTCACCGTGGTCATGATGCCGCTGGTCGCCTGGGCACTGCTCAGCCTGGCCGGTTGGTGGTACGAGCCCCGTATCGCGCCCGGCATGGCGCCGTTCGCCGCGTGGACCGACGTGCTGGAAAGCCTGCGGTGGATTCCGCTGGAGTTGACGGCGGCCCTTGCCGCGCTCATCGCGCTCCGGCGGGTGCAGTTCGCCGTGCTCGCGATCCCGGTAGCGATGGCGCTTCCGTTGGTGGTAGTGCACGCGATGCCGCTGTTGCTCGACCCCGAAATCGTGTCGGAGATGACGGCGTGGGGGTTGCTCGTCGCCGCCGCCGCGGTGATCGCTGCCGGCTATGTGGCGGACCGGCGCACGAGCGATGGCGAAGACTATGCGCGGTGGGTGTATCTCACCGGGCTCATCACGCTGGCGGTCGGTGTACTGTCGGCGTGGGAATACGCCGGGTACCTGCGGCACGCGCTTCCGATGCTCGCGGTCGCGCTGTTCGCGCTCGCGCTCTATCTGCGTCGCTCGATATTCCTGGTATTCGGCGGGCTGGGGTTCGTCGGGTACCTCGCCTATCTCGCGTTCGACGTCTTCGGCAAGGCGATGAGCTTTCCCGTGCTCCTCGCCACCTTCGGCACCGGCATCATCCTGATCACCGTGTTGCTGCAGCGGCGCTACCCGTCATTGGCGCGGCAAGTCGAGGCGCAGCAGCATGGCCGACGGCGGGTTCCTCATGCACCGCTGGTGTTTGGCGCGGCCATGGTCGTCCTGCTCGGCGTGTTCGCGGGCCGACTCGACGGCGCCCGCGACCGTGCCCGGGCCCAATGGACGCGGATCAGGGCCACGCAGCTGGAAATGCACAAGCGTCGGAAGATGCTGACGCCCGGTCCCGCCAGTCGACCGGCAGCGAGGGACCGGAACTAGCGGCGGGCCGCCCTCCTCCCGTGAAACACGACCGGCGGAGGGTCCGTAGGGAGCGACGGATCCTCTAGCCCATTCCGATGTTCGCTCTCGTCGCCGCGGCCGCATTGGCATTCCAGGTGCAGGTCCAGACCGCCAAGGACACGGTCGCAAAGAAGGACGTCAACATCAGCATTGGCGTCGGCGCGGAGGCCCACGGCGGCGCGCCGCGCCGCATTCCACTCACGCCGGAGCTGCTGCGTACGGCGTTCCACGACTCGGCGGCCCGCACGCTGCTGCTGCGGGCTCGCGCGGCGCGACTCCGGCAGGATTCGGCGCTTGTGGCCTACGACGCGATGTCGTACCAGCGCATCTCGGCGGGGCTCGGCATCGGGGCATTCGGCCGCGACCGGTTGATGTTCCGGCGCGAGGACGTGGCGCGGGTCCGCTGGCAGCGCGGCGTGGGTGCGTGGGTGGAGCTCAAAGGCGCGCGCACCGCCATTCCCATCGCGCCGGCCGACGCTCAGGACTCGGCCGGTCGCGACATGAACTTCGACGACGACGCGGCCATCCCGTACTTCCCGGGGTACGAGTCGCTCTGGATCGGCGGCGGCGTGGCCAAGGCGCAGGTTGATGAGCGCGAGATCGTCCATCCGCTCGCCGAGGGCGCCGAGGCGTACTACACGTACGCAACGGGGGACTCGATGAGTCTCCGCCTGCCCGACGGCGCGGCGATCCATCTGCGCGAACTCAAGGTGCGCCCCCGCCAGCCGAGGTGGAACGTGGTGGTCGGTTCGCTCTGGTTCGACGTGGCCACGGGCCAGCTGGTACGTGCCGCGTTCCGGCTCGCCGTGCCCATGGACATCTGGGCAGTGGCCGACGAGGAGGCCAACCAAGCGGGCGATAGCGCTGGCACGGAGCCCGTTCCCGCCTGGGTTAAAGGGATGCTATCGCCGATGAAGGCCGAGGTGACGGCGGTGGCCATCGAATACGGACTCTACAATGGCCGGTTCTGGCTGCCGCGGCTGCAGAGCGCCGAGGGCGACGCACAGGTCAGCTTCATGCGCGTACCGTTCAGTGTGGAGCAGAGCTACACCTATTCGTCGGTCAACGGGCGCGACTCATTGCCGCACATTGCCGTGGCGTCGGCCGCGATTCCGGATTCGCTGCCAGAGGCGGTCAAGGATTCGATCCGCGAGGCGCGGCGCGACGCGCGACGCGCCGCGCGGGATTCGGTTCGGCGGGGCCTCAAACCGCCGCCCGTGGCGGTGTGTGACACGGGCAAGGTCTACACGCGCACGTCCTACCGCTACAACGACGCGCGGCTCCCGGTGGCGTACCAGGTGCCGTGTGATCAGGCGCAACTGGCCTCGTCTCCGCTGCTGCCGAAATCCATCTACGATCCGGGCGAGGCGATCTTCGGGTCCGAGGAACGCGACGCGCTCATCGCCCAGGCCCTCTCTCTCTCGGCGCAGGCGCAGTTCGGCCCCCTGCCGCCCACGTTCCACACCGGCCTCGACATGATGCGGTTCAACCGGATCGAAGGACTCTCGTTCGGCGGCCGTGTGGACGAGCAGTTCGGGGCCGGCTACGCGGGGTCGCTCCTCGGGCGCATTGGCATCGCCGATCGCGAGCCGAACGTGGAACTGAACGTCGCGCGAAGCAATGGTGCGCAAACCATCGGCGTCACCGCGTACAACCGGCTCGTGGCCGCGGGTGATTGGGGGAACCCCCTGAGTTTTGGCAGCTCGGTTTCGGCGCTGTTGTTCGGACGCGACGAAGGCTTCTACTATCGCGCGTCGGGCGTGGAGCTCACCGGCACGAACACCCGCGGGCTCAACTACGACTGGCGGTTGTTCGCCGAGGGCGAACGCAGCGCGGCGGTGGAGAACCAATGGTCGCTTGGCGCTCGGTTCATGCCGAATATCGTGGCGCGCCGCGGGACGTACGCCGGCGGCGCGCTGCACGTCCGCGGCAGCTACGGCGAGGACCCGGGGGGCTTCCGCGTGCTATCCGATCTCCGGCTCGAGGCGGCGGGGGGTGATTCGACCTACGGACGCGGGTCGGCGGAGTTCACCGTCTCCGATGGGTTCGGGCCGCTCGCCGGCGCGGTCACGCTCTCCGGCGGAAGTTCGGTTGGGGCGCTACCCGCGCAGCGGCTCTGGTACCTGGGCGGTGCGCAGACCGTGCGCGGCCAGCGCCCCGACACGCTGCAGCGTGGCAATGCCTACTGGCTCACACGCACCGAACTCGGGTTCAACCGCACGGGGGTGCGGCCGACCGTGTTCGGCGACCTGGGGTGGGCCGGCGATCGCACGAGGGTCAGCGACGTGGGGCGCCCGATGAGCGGCGTGGGCGCGGGCCTGAGTTTTCTGGATGGCCTGTTCCGGTTCGACGTTGCGCGCGGCCTGTACCCGCGCAAGGAGTGGCGGCTGGACCTGTACGTCGAAGCGCGTTTCTAGCGGTTTCGCGGCCCTTTCCGCGCCGTGTGGAGCTCCCGGTTCCTGGTTCCACGGGGGCTGACGACGGGGGCGTCCGCCTCTTGCGAATCGACGAAATTGGGGCAATCCGCAAGAGCCCGGGGCGAGACGGGTGCCCCCGAGTCCGGTTAACCGATTGATCAGGCACCCTTTGTGCACCACTTTGGTGGTGGCACGATGATCGCATCGGTAACCCACCGTGAACCCGCGCGCACGAACGCCGCGGGTGTATGGCCGAAGCCGGCCCTCGCTCCCCCTCGTCACGTGAACCAAGATCCGGAAGTCCGTGCCCGCTTCTTTGCCGAGACCCTGCGATGGCAGAGCCGCATCCGGCTGGGTGTCGCGCTGGTGGTGGGCGTGGCGGCGTTCCTGCTGTTGCAGACCGGGACCACGGGGCGTTCGGTGGACCCCCTCGTCGGCGCGCTCCTCGCGTACGGGGTGATCGTCGGCGCGGTCGTGGTCGTGGCGGGGAGGCGCGGGAGCGTGGGCAGCTGGGCGGTGACGGCGACCGTCGTCGCCGACATCGGCTATCTGTTCGCGGTGACGCTGCTCGTGTCGGCTCCAGCATATTATCAAAGAATATTGATACTCTCGTTCGTCACGCTGCACCTCGCCGATCTCTACTTCGGCCGGGGGCAGGCGGTGGTGGCCCTGGTCACCGTGGTGCTGGGCTACCTGGTGCTGGTGTCGGTGGCGATTGCCGGTCACGCCCCGCTCGCGTGGTCCGAGGAGCTGTGGTCGGTGGCGGCATTCACGGTCGTGGCGGCCGCCTTCCTCCTCCAGTATGGCGACTGGAATCGGCGGCTCGGCGCGATCGTGCGACTGCTCGAGCGGGTCGAGGAGGGCGAGTTTGCGGCTCCGTACGACATCGAAGCCGACCTGCATCCCGATGCGGTCACGATGGTCGGCGCGGCCTACAACCGGGTGCGCGAACAGATATCGAGCATGGTGCTCACCGACGTGCTCACCGGCTGTCTGAACCGCCGCGGATTCGAGCAGGAACTGGCCCGCGAGATCGCGCGCGCGACCCGTGCCGGCAGTGAGTTCTCGCTCCTTGGCCTCGACCTCGACTACTTCAAGACGGTGAACGATACGTGCGGACACCTGGCCGGCGATGCCGTGCTGCGCGAGGTCGGGGCCCTGCTCAAGCACTCGCGACGAGCCGGCGACGTGGTGGCCCGGACGGGGGGCGAGGAATTCTCGATGATTCTTCCCGACACATCGGCGGTCGGGGCGCACCAGGTGGCGTCGCGGCTCTGCGAGGCCGTGCGCGCGCACGAGTTCCTGGCCACGCAAAAGCCCCTCCGGCTCTCCGTGAGCATTGGCGTGGTCTCCTCAGGCACCGACCTCCACGACGAGGTCGTGGAGGAGGTCAAACGGCGTGCCGACGACGCGCTGTACCACGCCAAACGGAGCGGTCGTAACTGCGTGTGCGCCTGGACGCCGGCGCTGGCCAGCCGCCCATTGGGACGCAGCACCGAATCCTTGCGCGTGATCGGTTCGTAGGGCTGGGCACCCTTCTGCGCCCTCCATTCCGGCGGCCATGGCTTCTCCCTCCCTGACATCCACGCGCGTGGGTTTCGCCGCCCTGCGCGCGAATCCGCTCCGAACGTTCCTGTCGACGCTCGGTGTGATCATGGGCGTGGCGGCGCTGGTCTCCGTGTTGTCGCTGGGCGACGGTATGGAACACTTCGCGCGTACACAGATCGACCGAACCTCCGACCTGCAATTCATCCAGGTGAATCCGGTGACCACGCGTGAGGTGGATGGGCAGTCGTTTCCCCGCCCCGACGTGCGCCTGTTCACCGTGGACGACGTCGCCGGTCTCCAGTCGCGGTTAGCAGTGCCGGCGCAGGTGACGGTGGTCGTGCGGGCAGGGGCGCTCGTGTCGCGCCCACCCGGTCGTCCGCGGGGAGTCGTCGTGTTCGGCGCGACGCCGGCCCTGGCCGCGATGCGCGGGCTCCATGCGCGGGCCGGCCGGTTCTTCGACGAGGCCGAGACGCGCGCCGGCGCACCGGTCGTGGTGCTGTCGAACGCACTGGCCGCAGCGCTCGCTGCACCGGCGGCGGGGGTGTCGCTCGTCGATTCCACGGTGCTCGTGCAGGGCCAACCGCGGCGGGTGGTGGGAGTGCTGGCACCGGGCCAGGACTCCACCGCGCTGCAGGCATTCGTGCCCATCACGGGAGCGGTCGCGGCGATGCTTCCATCGACGACGGTGCGGGCGCCGATGTTGCTCATCCACGTGGATAGTGTAAACCAGGTGGACTCGGCGCGGGCGGTGGTGGAACGGTGGCTGGCTGCCGGCGACCCGGCGTGGAAGGACCGGGTGCGCGTGGTCACCAACGAATACCGGCTGGGCCAGGTGCAGCAGGGTCTGCTGCTGTTCAAGCTGCTGATGGGTGCGCTCACCGGGATCTCCCTGCTCGTGGGCGGCATCGGCATCATGAACGTGCTGCTGGCGAGCGTGGCCGAGCGGACGCGGGAGATCGGCATCCGGCGCGCGGCCGGCGCGCGCCGGCGGGAGATCATGACCCAGTTCCTCGCCGAGTCGGTGGCCATCACCAGCACCGGTGCCGTGGTCGGTGCGGTGTTCGGGGTGGCGGCGGCGTACACGGTTACGGCCGTCATGCGCGCGCGCACACGGGCGACCGTGTACGCGGGGCTCTCGTGGAGCACGCTGGCCGTGGCCGCGCTCGCCGCGCTCGTCGTAGGCATCGGATTCGGACTGTATCCGGCCCTCAAGGCGGCCCGGCTGTCACCCATCGACGCCATTCGGCACGAATAGCGCGCCGTTTACTTTCTCATGTGGCGGGCACAGGTTGTACGCCGATGCCCTCCGCCCCCTCGCCCGGTTCGTTGTCATCGCTCACGCGCTGCGCGTGGGCGACCACGCCGCTCGGGATCGCGTACCACGACGCGGAATGGGGAGTGCCCGTGCATGACGACCGGATCCTGTTCGAATTCCTGGTGCTCGAGGGCGCGCAGGCAGGCCTGAGTTGGGAGACGATCCTGCGCAAGCGCGAAGCATACCGCGCTTCGTTCGCTCAGTTCGATGCGGCGACGGTTGCCCGATTCACACCCGCCCGAGTGGAACGGCTGCTGGGCAACCCCGGGATCGTGCGCAACCGGCTGAAGATCGAGAGCACCGTGTCGAACGCCCGGGCGCTGCTCGCCGTGCAACGCGAATTCGGGAGTTTCGATGCCTACGTCTGGCGATTCGTCGAAGGAACACCCATCGTGAACCGGCGCCGCTCCATACGCGACGTGCCCGCCCGTACCGCTCGGTCGGATGCCCTGAGCCGGGACCTCAAGGCGCGCGGCTTCCGATTCGTGGGCTCCACGATCTGCTACGCGTTCATGCAGGCCGTCGGCCTCGTGAACGACCACCTCGTCACCTGCTTCCGGTATTCGTCCACGTGACCGACAGCGACCGGATCGTGATTCCCGCGGAGACCACGGTGGCGATCATCGCGCTCATCGTCGGGGTGATCACGCTGAACTACCTGCCCGTAGGCGGGTTCTACGACGACGGCCTCTACACGATCCTCGCCAAATCGCTGGCCACGGGGCAGGGCTACCGGTTCCTCAATCTGCCGGGCATGCCAGCGGCGGTGCACTATCCGCCAGGCTACCCCCTGATGCTCGCGCTGTTCTGGAAGATCGCCCCGGCGTTTCCGGCCAATCTCGTCTGGTTCAAGCTGCTCAATGTGGTGCTGCTGGGGGTGATCGCGTGGGTGACGTGTCGGTACGCCGTCCGCGTGCTCATGCTCTCCCCGGGCACGGCATTTCTGGGCACGCTCCTCGGCACGGTGACGATTCCGATCCTCGTACTCACGAACATGCTGGTGTCGGAGCCGTTCTTCCTCGCGCTGTTGATCCCGGCGTTGATTCTGGGCGAGGAGATGGCGCGGCACGAGCCGGAGCGGCGTGAAGCCGTGTGGCTGGGATTCCTGAGCGGTGCCGTGGTGATGGTCCGCTCGATCGGTGTCATGCTTATCATCGCCGTGGTGGTCGTCTGGCTGGCCAAGCGGGCGCGCCGCGCCGTCGCCTGGTATCTCGGCGCCGCGTTGTTCGTGATGTCGCCCTGGCTGCTGTACTCCGCGCTGCACGCCCACGATGTGCCGCCGGTGCTCCAGGGTGCCTACGGCAGCTACACGGGTTGGTTCATGGGGGGGCTCCACGCCGGAGGGCTGCCGTTTCTCGTGGCGACGATACGCGTGAACGTGCATCGGCTGGGCGTAGGCGTGGCCACGTCGTTCGAGTACGCGCCGTCCGCGGCGATTGCCGCGATCACGATGCTCGCGCTGACCTTCATGTTCGGCTACGGAGCGTGGCGCGCCCGCCGCCGCGCGCCGGTGACCCTGGTGTTCCTGGCGCTCTACCTGGGACTGGTGATCGCCTGGCCCGACCAGCCGCTGCGGTTCGCGTGGGCGGTCTGGCCGGTGCTCATGGTGATGCTGCTCGTGCCGCTGGAAGCATTACGGTCGCCGGCCGCGCCGCGGTCGCTGCGCATCGGCATTGGAGTAGCGGCCCTGTGCCTCGTACCCGGCATGTTGCGCTACAACGTGCGTGGATATGCCGGCAGCTGGTGGGCGAACATTCCCCGGACGATGACCGATCGCGCGCAGCCGGCGATTCGCTGGGTGCGCGTACACACGCGTCGTGGAGATGTCGTGGCTGCCGAGTCCGAGCCGATGGTCTATCTGTACGCGGAGCGCGAAGCGGTGCCGGTGGCGACGTTCACGGCCTTGCAGTACCTGCGCAATCGGACGTCGCAGGAAAACGCCGAAGACCTGCGTCAGATCATACAGGCGTCGCAAGCACGCTACGTGCTCGTGCAGTCGCCGGGCGAACTCGATGCGGCACGGACGCTGGCCGCGCAGCCGGGTGCGAACCCAGAGCTCACACTGACCGACAGCACGGGCGGTCTGTACGTGTTCGCGGTGGGGGTTCCGCGTGCCGATTCAACGCATCACTGAGCGCCGGCATTCGGCGAGCAGCCGGCGCGGCGCCGGCGCGTACGGAAACAGGGCCAGCGCCGCGGTCGCGTGGCTGCGCGCGAGGTCGCAGCGTCCGCGGGCCTGCGCCGCCTCGGCCAACCGCATCCAGATCCGGTAGCTGCCAGGATCCTCGTGCGCGGCCGCCGTCAGCGCGCCGTGCTCATACTGGCGCATCGCGTCGAGCATGCCCGCGCTACGGACCGACGCGGCGACGCCCGCCAGCACGAGGCACGACAGGAGCGCCGCGCGCATGCGGCCCGATACGGCCAGGGACCGCCGTTCCGGCGGGCTGCGGAGCGCACCGAATGCCGCGAACGCGATCAGCGCCGGCGCGGGCAGCAAGAGCACGGCATCGAACATACCCACGATGCCGGTAGCGATCACGGCGCCGGCCAACGCGAGCCCCCGGAGATACCCTTCGAGGTCGCGTGCACGGAACATCTGTCGGCCGGCGTCGGCGAGCAACCCTAGCAGGGCGAGCGCCAGCAGCGCCACCGCCGGGATCCCGCGCTCCGAGATGAACGCCATCCAGTCGCTGCTCGGCCACGGATTCGCAGTCATCCCCGTTTCGTCGTCGAGCGACGGATCGCTGCGCTTCACGATCGCCGGATACTCCACCGCCCAATTGCCCGGACCCACACCCAGCAAGGGGTGATGCAGCGCCAGTTTGAGCGTGTTCGTGTACTGCACCAGGCGGCCCCGGCCACTTCCCTGGGAGAAGTCGGCCATGTTCTTCACGGAATCGAGATAGGGCGACTTGCTCCGCCACGACAGCGAATTGGGCAGGAACACCGCGGCGGTTACACTGCCCGCAACAACGATTGCGATCAGCGCCAGGCGGCGCCGCATGCCGGTCACCTGCCACCGCGCGCGGGCGCGCCACACGCCGGGCAGGAGCACGATCACGCACGCCGCCAAGGCGATCCACGCCGCGCGCGTACGCGACAATACCAGCACCCCGGACACGAGGGCCAGCGCGAGCGTGGCCATCACGCTGGAGAACCGCCGCCGCGCCCCGACCGCCGCCACGACCAGCAGTGGCGCGGCGATCGCGGCGAGATGGGCCACGAAGTTCCGGTTGCCGAGTGTCCCGCCGGGCGCGCGGTTGGCGCTGAAAAACGTCGAATCCACGCCGTATGCCTGGAGCAGCGACGTCGCCGCCACCATGAGCACCGTCAGCACGAGCGCGCCCACCACAGCCCGTTCGCGCGCCGGCTGCCCGGCAGCGATCGCGGTGGCACTCCAGAACACCACGAGGCTCGACCAGGTAACGGCCAACGACCGTTCGGCGAGCCAATGATTGGTCGTGAAGACCGCCGACACCGCGCTCAGGGCCAGAAAGAGCGCGAGCAACAGGTCCACGCCGGAATACCCCAGGCGCCGGCGTCGCCAGAGGGCCAGCGGCCCCAGGCAGAGCGCCGCGAGATGCAGCGCCAGTTCCTTGGGCACGAAGAACCGGTCGAGGTCGAACGACTTGTACGGGGACGCGACCAGCCCCACTGCGAGCGCGCCCAGTCCGATCAGGACGATGGCAGCCCGAGCGGCAGACGGCGCACCGGAGTCCGGGGACGAAGGGAGGGTGGAGGTCGTGGATGCCATGGCATGGCCGCGCCGGCGTTCTGCGGCGGACTTCATCAAAGTACATTGGACCGGGGCGGGCCGCACGGCCGCGCCACACTCGGAGGGACTTCATGGCCATTGTGCGATCGGTGTCCATCGTTGCCGCGCTGCTGCCGCTGGCCGCGGCCGCCCTCGGGGCGCAGACCCAGACCCCACGGCGGGCGCGCCAGCTCGGGATCGCGCCTGGCATCTTCCGGCCGGGCGCGAACAATGCCATCACCGACGTGGGCGGCGTGCTCGTGGGGCAGGCCACGGTGGACGACGGCGACTCGATCCACACCGGCGTCACGGCCATCCTGCCGCACGCCGGCAACGTGTTCACTGCCCGCGTGCCCGCGGCGATCGTGGTCGGCAACGGGTTCGGCAAGCTGCTCGGCGTGACCCAGGTGGATGAACTGGGGGAACTCGAGACGCCCATCCTGCTCACCTGCACGCTGTGCGTCTGGCGCGCCGCGGATGCGATGGTGGCCTGGCTGCTCGCACAACCCGGCATGGAGAGCGTACGCTCCATCAACCCCGTGGTGGGGGAAACGAACGACGGCACGCTCAACGCGATCCGGTCGCGGCCCATCGCACCGGCCGACGTGGTGAAAGCGCTGGAGTCGGCGCGGAGCGGACCGGTGGACGAGGGGAGCGTCGGCGCCGGACGTGGGACAATCGCTTTTGGGTGGAAGGGCGGTATCGGCACCGCGTCGCGCGTATTACCCCATTCGCTGGGCGGCTGGACCGTGGGCGTCCTCGTGCAGACCAACTACGGCGGCATTCTCCAAGTGGACGGTGCGCCGGTGGGGCGCGAACTCGGCCAGTACTCGTTCAAGCACGACGTGGACGACCAGAGCGCCAACGGGTCGTGCATGATCGTCGTGGCCACCGATGCGCCGGTCCTCGACCGGAATCTGCGCCGGCTGGCCAGCCGGGCCATCATGGGTTTGGCGCGCACCGGGTCGTTCGCCTCGAACGGTTCGGGCGACTACGTGATCGCCTTTTCCGCGGACTCCGTGCTCCGCCGCGGCGCCGACCAACGGCGGCCCGACGTGACGGAGTTGACCAACGAGGAGATGTCGCCGCTGTTCGAAGCCGTCGTCGAAGCCACGGAGGAGGCGGTCTACAATTCGCTGTTCATGGCCACGCCGGTCACGAATTCCCAGGGCCGGACGATCGAGCCGGTACCCATTGACCGCGTGCAGGCAATCCTCAAGAAGTACGGACACCAATAGCTGACAGGTCGGACCTCGAGGCCGCGGGCCGCCGGTTCAGAGACACTTGAAGACGTTCGGGTTTGCGCCGAATTGCAGAGTGAACGTCTGAGGCGGCACCGAGTCGCCTGTCACGGTCATCGTGAAGGACAACGTGCGTCCATCGGTGTGGCCGGTGTAGCGGGCCGCAAATTTTGGCAGGAGCGAGTCGTTGGCCGGGACCGGTCCGGCTTCCCGGATATATAGGCCCGGGAGATCGAAGTCTCCGCGCGAGTCCAGCACCATCGGCACACTGATGCGGCCGGCGCCGCAGTCGTACTCGATCTCGGCACCACTGTCCGATACGACCATGCCGGCGTGTGGGCCACCCCAGTTCCCCAGGGGCACCCGGCTGGGAAATCCGGTTGCGCAGGCAGCGGTCACGGCCGAGCCCGCGAGCACGGCGATCCAAGCGATACGAGCACGCAGCGGGAACATGCCAGATAATACGCCGGAGCGGCGGCCGAAGTTCAGTAACGGCCGCTTCGTCACGCCGTCTCCTGGCGGAGCGCCGCACTTGCCCATAGGCACGGGGCGGGTTCCGTGACATATTCGAAGCGGCGCCCCCGGTGCATTCCGGGGCCGACCACCGCGGTTCCCCACAGCTCGAGCCACACTCATGACGTCGCATTCACCGGAAGATCTCTTTCGCGCGGAAAAGGAGCGCTCGCAGAGCGAGCGCGGGTCGACGCACGCACAATTGCTGGCCGAGGCAAAGGCGGCATTCGACAAGCTGATGGCCGAGGGGCAGGCGGCGCGCAAGAGCGGCCGCCCGCGCAAGAACCCGCCTCCTCCACTCCTGGCGGCCGTGCCCGCAGTCGCCGTTGGAAAGAAGCCGGTGGCCGCCAACGCACTCAAGAAGCGCGCGGCGAAGGCACCGGCCAAGAAGCCCGCAAGACCGGCCAAGAAATCGGCACCCAAGAAGGCAGCCAAGAAGTCCGCGGCCCGGAAGCCAGCCAAGAAGCACGCGGCCAAGAAGGCCGCGCCGAGGAAGCCGGGGAACCACGGCAAGCGGCGCTGATGCGCCGGAACGTCTCGCGGTGAGGTCGTCTCCTCTCGATCTGGACGAGGAGACGATGCGCCGGCTGGGCCGTCAGGTGACCGACCTGGTGGCCGGCCATCTGGCAGCGGTGCGCGCCGAGCCGGTTCAGCACCCGCTCGGTCGTGCCCAGGCCCGCCCGCTCGTCGCGCTTGCGGCTCGCGCGCCCGAGCTGGCAACGCCGTTCGAGGACATTCTCGCCGTGCTCCGGGACCGGGTGTTCCCCTACCACGCGCGCGAGCCGCATCCGCGGTTCATGGGGTACGTGCCGAGTAGTCCGACCTTTCCGGCGGTGCTCGGCGACTGGATCGCCACCGGCTACAACTTCTTCGCCGGCGTGTGGTCGGTGGCGGCCGGGCCCAACGAGGTCGAACTCACGGTACTCGAGTGGTTCCGGCAGTGGCTCGGCATGCCGGCGGGGGCGAGCGGGCTGCTGACGTCGGGCGGCTCCAACGCCACGCTCACCGCCGTGGTAGCGGCCCGGCACGCCGCGCTCGGCGAGCGCACGGAAGGGCTTCCCCGCCTCGTCATGTACTGCTCCGACCAGGCGCACTCATCGGTGGCGCGGGCGGCATGGATCGCCGGCATTCCGCGTGGCAACGTGCGAGCCGTGGAGAGCGATGCCCGATTCCGGTTGCGCGTCGACGTGTTGAACGCGGCCATCGCGCGAGACCGGGCGGCGGGACTGCAACCGTTCCTCGTTGTCGGAAACGGCGGCGCGACGAACACGGGTGCCGTGGACCCGCTTCGCGAGATCGCGGACGTGGCCGCACGCGAGAAGCTCTGGTACCACATCGACGCCGCCTATGCGGGATTCGCCGTGCTCACCGAGCGCGGCCGCGCGCTCCTGGGCGGAATCGAGACGGCCGACAGCGTCACGCTCGATCCACATAAATGGTTGTACGTGCCGTTCGAGTGCGGATGCCTGATGGTGCGCGAGCCGCGCAAGCTCGCGGCGGCGTTTCACGTGCTGCCCGAATACCTGAAGGACGTCGAGGCGCGCAATGAGGACGTGAACTTCGCCGACTATGGCGAGCAACTCACGCGGTATTCGCGCGCGTTCAAGGTCTGGGTGTCCGTGAACTATTTCGGACTGGGGGCGATCCGCGGGGCGATCGAGCGGTGCATGCAACTTGCCGATCTCGCCGAACGACTGGTGCGCGACGCGCCGGACCTCGAGGTGCTCTCGCCGGCGCAGTTCGGGGTCGTGTGCTTCCGGGTGCACCCACCGGGGGTGAATGATCCGGTGGCCCTGGACGCGCTCAACGAGCGGGTGAATGCGGCGGTGAACGGCAGCGGCGAGGTGCTGATGTCGTCCACGAGGCTGCGCGGCGTCTATTCGCTCCGGCTGTGCATCCTGAACTTTCGGACGACGGAAGACGATGTGGCGGCGGTGATCGGAATGGTGCGGTCGGAAACGCTGAAGACCACCTGACCTCAGGCCCGGCGCGGTGCGCGGACAGCGAAGCGCCGACCGCAACCGCTCCACCGCCTCAACACGGGAGTATCAGCCGTGCCTCGCACCCGTGCCCATCCGTCCGGTCGACGAGCGTCAACGATCCACCGTGCGCCTCGGCGATCTGCTGTGACAGCACCAGCCCGATCCCGGTTCCGCCGGGCTTCGTGGTGAAGAACGGCACGAACAGATTGGTCGTATGCGGCAGTCCCGGACCGTCGTCCTGCACCACGACTTCGAAGTGGGCGCGCTCGCGGGACCAGGTGACCCGCACGCCCCCGCTGGTCTCGAGGGCGGCGTCCACCGCGTTGCGCACGAGATTGATGAGCAGTTGATCGAGCTGATCGCCGTCGGCGAGCAGCGTGACCGGCGGACCCGGGATGATCTCCACAGACAGTCGCGTCTCGAGCTGCACGATGCGATTGACCCAGGCGCCCACGCTGATCGGGGCCAGCCGTGGGGCCGGGAGTTTGGCCAGCTTGGTGTACGAGGCGAGGAAACGGGTGAGCGCCTCCGACCGGTTGGCGATCACCCCCATCCCGCGCTGCATGTCCTCCCGCGCCGCGGCGTCTGGCGCTCGCCGTCGCAGCATCTCCTGGAATTGCTCGGCGAGGGACTTGATGGGGGTGATCGAGTTGTTGATCTCGTGGCCCAGTACGCGCACCAGCCGCTGCCAGGCCTTGCGCTCTTCCTCGCGCAGCGCGCGGCTCACGTCAGCGAGCACCACGAATTGGTGGGGGCGGCCGCCCTGGCGGAAGGCGCCGCGCCGTACCTCCCACCGGCCGCGTTGAGCGCCGAGCGCCAGTTCCACGACACGCGGTGCGTCGCCGCGCAGACACTCGCCCAGTCCGAGTTCCTCGGCCCGCCGCCCGAGCAACCGTTCTGGGGGTTGGCCGAGCAGCCGTTCGCCGCTCGCGTTCACCACGCGGAGGGCGCCGGCATCGTCGAACGCGAACACGGCTACGTCGATCTCGGCCATCACGCGTTGGAGCAGGGCGGTGGCTTCGAGCGCTCCCAGGCGGCGCTCGCGCAGCTCATCCATCAGCGAATTCAACTCGAGCATGGCGAGACCCAGGGCGTCGCCCGTGCTGGCCCGCCGGCCACGCAGGGAGTAGTCCTGCTCGCGAATGGCGGCCAGCATGTTGGACAGCGTCTGGAGGGGACGCACGACGCGTTCGCGGAGCGTGAACGCGAGCGAGAGCCAGAGCGCTACGAGCAGGACGGTGAGCGACCACTGGGTGCGCGGCTCGAACCCGCCCGTCCAGAGCAGCGTGAGCGCGATGGCCAGCGCCGGGAGCGGCGAGGCCAGCGCGAGGATCGTGACCTGGCGTTCGTGCGACGCCATTAGTAAATACTAGAGATTGTGGCGCTGCAGACGCCGGTAGAGCGCGCTGCGCGAGAGGCCGAGTGCCTTGGCGGCGAGGCTGACGTTGCCTTCGTACCGCGCCATCGCCTTGCCGATCAGCACCCGCTCCACGTCCTCGAGGCTCATCTCTTCGAGAGCGGGGGCCGCGGTGCCGACCGCCTGCAGCGCGAGGTCGCCCTCCCGCAGCGCATCGTGCTGAGCGAGCAGCGTGGCCCGCTCCACGGCGTGCGCCAGTTCCCGCACGTTGCCCGGCCAGCCGTAGCGGAGCAGCGCCTGCATGGCCTCGGGACTGAACGCCGATACCGGACGCCGGTAATGGGCCGAGAATTGGCGCAGGAAATGCGTCGCGAGGAGCGGGATGTCGTCCCGGCGCTCGCGCAGCGGCGGAAGGTGAAGCTCCACCGTATTGAGTCGGAAGAACAGATCCTCGCGGAACCGGCCCGCCGCCACCTCGGTGCGGAGGTCGGCGTTCGTGGCGGCGAGAATGCGCACGTCCACGCGGCGCGTCTTGGACGAGCCGACGCGCTCCATCTGTCCCGTCTGCAGCACGCGCAGCAGCTTGGCCTGTTGGGCGAGCGAGAGATTGGCGATCTCGTCCAGGAACAGCGTGCCGCCGTCGGCCAATTCGAACCGCCCCATGCGGTCGGCCTTGGCGTCGGTGAACGAGCCCTTCACGTGCCCGAACATCTCGCTCTCGAACACGCCTTCGGAGAGGCCGCCCAAATTGACCGTGACCATGGCCCGCACGCGGCGTGGCGATGCGGCGTGCAGCCAGGCGGCCACCACCTCCTTGCCCGTGCCGTGTTCGCCGGTGATCAGGGCGCCGGCGTCGGAAGGGCCGATGCGCTCCATGAGCCGCAGCACCGGCTGCATGGCCGCCGATTGGGCGATGAGTTCTGGCGCACCGTCGGGGCGGAGCGCGCGATTCTCGCTCTCCAGCCGCTGGCTTGTGCGGATGGCGCGGCTCAATTCCACCTGGGTGGCGAGTACGTGGAGTAGCCGTGCGTTGTTCCACGGCTTCTCGATGTAGTCGCGGGCTCCTCGGCGCAGTGCCTCCACCGCGCCCTCAATGCTTCCCCAAGCCGTCATCACGATCACCGGCAGCGTGGCGTCCAGCGCCTGAAGGCGTGTGAGCAGGTCGAGCCCTTCCACACCCCCGGTCGTATCGCGCGTGTAGTTCATGTCCATGAGCACGGCGTCGAAGTCCTGCGTGGTCACGCCGGCGATCAGGGCCCCCGGAGACACAGCGGTGTCGACCTCATACTCTTCGCCGCGCAGCAGCAGCCGCAGGGCTTCGAGGACGTCGCGGTCATCGTCGGCGACGAGGATTCTGGCGGCAGCGGGCGCAGTCATGGGGGAAACGTTACGCGAAAGGCGCCGCGCGGGCCACGTCGGCTCCTGCGACCGTGGCGGCAGCTCGGATGGGCGGGGCTTCAACGACTTTGACGCGGATTCGAACGGAGAGAACTGAGGCGGAACGGACTGATTTGAGGGGGGAACAACGGAAACCGCGCGTTTCACTCGTACCGCAGGGCGACCATCGGATCCACGCGCGTCGCCCGGCGGGCGGGGAGATAGCACGCGGCGAGCGCCACGGCGATGAGCGTGGCTGACACGCCGGCGAACGTGGGCAGATCGTGCGGCGTCACGCCGAACAGCATCCCCGCCAGGAATCGCGACAGCGCGAGCGAGAGCGCGATGCCGCAGACCGTGCCCAGCAGTGCGAGCCCCATCCCCTCGCGCAACACGAACCCCAACACCCGGCGCCGGTCGGCGCCGAGTGCCATGCGAATGCCCAGCTCCTGTGTGCGCTGCGCGACCTGATAGGCCATCACGCCGTACAGCCCCACCGCCGCGAGCACCAGCGCGAGGGCAGCGAACGCGTCGATCACGACCGAGTTGAAACGCCGCGGGGCGACGAACTGATCGAGCTGGTCCTGCATCGGTGCGACGGAAGCGCCGAGCTGGAGCGGATCGTATCCGGCGATCATGTGCCGGATCGCGGCCAGCAGGGGAGCGGCGTTGCCCGAGTACCGCACGGCGACCACGTAGGGCGACGTCGATGCCTGCGTGATCGGTGCGTAGATCTGTGGGAGGCGGGGCTGGGTGGAGCCGGGCAGTTGCAGATTCTCGGCGATCCCGACGATCGTCGCATTACCCCGCCGGTCGCCGATGAACACTGTCTTCCCGATCGCTGGCTTCCCCGAATAGAGCGCCTCGGCGGCGGCCTCGCTCACCACCGCCACGCGCTCGCTCCCCGCCTGATCGCGTGCATCAATGAGCCGGCCGGCCACGAGCTTCGACCCGAACGCCTTCATGAAACCGGCGCTCACGTGCTCGAGCGCGATGGGCGGGCCAGTGGTCTGCGTGCCCGGACGAAAGCTGCGGATCGTCGCGTGGTACCCGTCGATCCCGGCAGCGTCGGCGTACCCGACAGACGTGACGCCGGGCAGTGCCGCGATCTCCTCAGCCGTGCGGTCGAAGAACCGCGTCGCCAGCGACTCCGTCGGAAACGCCTTGCTGGTCAGGTACAACTCGAGTTCGAGCGCATGCGCCGGCTGGAACCCAACATCCACCGACACCGCCCGCTCGAAGCTGCGCGTGAGCAGGCCGGCGCCCGTGAGCACGACCAGAGCGATGGTCAGCTCCGTGACCACCAGCGCCCGGCGGATACGCCGCTGCGTCGTGGTTCCGGTGCTCCGCACGCCGCCCTCCTTGAGCGCACGGTACGTATTCCTTCCCGTTGTCGCAACGGCCGGAATCAAACCGAACGCCACTCCCGTCAGAATCGACAGCGCGGCGGTGAATGCCAGCACCGTGCCGTTCACGTGAATGTCGCCCACGCGCGACATGCTGGCTGGGCCGATCCGCAGGAAGAAGTCCAGGGTCCACAGCGGAACGAGCAAGCCGAGCGCGCCGCCTGCGACGCTCACGACGACGCTCTCCCAGAGGAGCTGGCGGGCCAGCCGCCAGCGCGAGGCGCCGAGCGCCACCCGCACCGCGAACTCGCGCTGCCGCGCCGCACCGCGCGCGAGCAGCAGGTTCGCCACGTTGGCGCAGGCAATGAGCAACAGGAACGCCACCGCGCCGAGCAGCATGAGCAGGGCGGGGCGCATCTCGCCGTACAGGCGGTCGTGCAGCGTCATCAGCACCGGCGAGCGGGGACTCTCCAGCGGCGCCCCCTTGGCGACTGGCTCGACCGGCATGTGCGCGAGAATGCCTGCGACCTCCGATCGTGCGGCGGCGATCGAGACGCCCGCCCTGAGCCGGCCCACGATCTGGACGTAGTACGTCGAGCCATTGTCCGGCGTCGAGTCCATCTGGATCGGCACCCAGAACCACGCATTCCTCGGCGCCTGGAACCCGCGGGGCATGACGCCGAGCACTGCCACCGGGCGGTCGTCGAGTCGGATCGTGCGGCCGACGATGGACGGGTCGGCGCCGAGCCGCCGCCACAGCGAATCCGAAAGCACGACCACATCCGGCCCGCCGTCCACGTCCTCGTCTTGGCGGAATGTGCGGCCCAAAGCCGGCCGCGCCTCGAACACCGAGAAGAACGACGCCGCAACGCTCTGCCCGCCCATGCGATCGGGCGACTCGCCGAGGCTGACCACGCGGCTCGTCCCGCCGTACATCGCCAGCGCAGCGACTGCGGAAGCGTGGCGCCAGGCATAGTAGTCGCGCACCCGGGCCACCTGCTGATCGTGGCCGTCCTGGCGCTCGGAGATCGACACGATCCGCCCGGCATCCGGATACGACAGCGGGCGGAGCAGCACCGCGTTCACGATCGTGAACAGCGTGGTCGTCGCGCCGATGCTGAGGGCCAAGGTGACGATCGCCACCGCCGCGAACAGCGGACGTTTGCGGAGCGAGCGAAGCGCGAGGCGCAGGTCGTTCATCCAATCGCTCCTTCCGGCGGGCGTCCCGCCGGGATGCCGCTCACACGATCCACCCGTCCTTCAGATTGATGATCCGGTTGCCGTACCCCGCGTTCACCTCTGAATGCGTCACCTGGATGATGGTCGTGCCGCCCTTGTTGAGCCGGGCAAACAGTTCCATGATCTCGGCACCCTGGGCCGAGTGGAGATTGCCCGTGGGCTCGTCGGCGAGCAGGATGGACGGCTTGTGGATCACCGACCGCGCCACCGCCACGAGCTGCTGCTGGCCGCCCGAGAGCTGTCGCGGATAGAGGTCCTTCTTGGCCACCATCCCGAACCGGTCGAGCGTATCGGCCACGATCGCCTGCCGCTCCGACTTCTTGATGTCGCGGTACGACAGCGGAATGTCGAGATTCTCGGCCACCGTGAGATCGTCCAGCAGGTGGTACTGCTGGAACACGAATCCCACGTACTGTTTGTGCAGCGCCACCCGCTTCCTGGTGTCCAGCTTGTGCACGGCGTGGTCGAACAGGTAGTACTCGCCGCTCCACGCACCGTCGAGCATGCCGAGAATGGCGAGCAGGGTGGACTTCCCGGCGCCCGACGGCCCCATGATGGTCACGAACTCGCCGGCGTTGATCTCGGCCGTGATCTGGCGCAGCACGAACGACTGCCCGCCGGCGATGGGATAGCTCTTCTCGACGTTACGCAGGGAGATCATGAACCGGACCGCATCAGGCGTGCGCCGGCGCGGTCGGCTGCTCGTCCACCACGCGGCCGTCGAACAGATTGACGGAGCGATCGGCGTGCGCCGCGTAGCGGGGATCGTGCGTCACCATGCAGATCGTGGCGCCGTTGCGGTGCAGCTCGCGGAGCAGATCCATGACCTGCTCGCCGTTGGCCGAGTCGAGGTTCCCGGTCGGCTCGTCGGCGAGGAGGATGGCCGGGTCGCCGGCCACGGCCCGCGCTACGGCCACGCGTTGCTGCTGGCCGCCGGAGAGCTGGGCCGGAAAGTGCTTCACGCGGTGCGACATGCCCACGCGATCGAGCGCCCCGTGCACGCGCTCCTTGCGCTCGGCGGCGCTCATGCCGCGGTAGGTGAGCGGGAGCTCCACATTCTCATATACCGTGAGGTCGCCGATCAGGTTGAATGCCTGGAAGATGAACCCGATCTGGCGGTTGCGCACCCGGGCCCGGTCGCCGGCGTCGAGGCCCGCCACGGGGCGGCCGTCCAGCAGGTACTCGCCGTCGGAGGGCGTGTCGAGCAACCCGAGGATCGAGAGCAACGTGGTCTTTCCGCATCCCGAGGGCCCGGAGATGGCGATGTACTCGCCTTGCTTGATCTCGAGGTGCACGTCGGCCAGCGCGTGTGTCTCCACCTCGTCGGTGTAGAACACTTTCTTGATACCCTGGAGCTGGATGAGCGCCTGCCCATTCGTTGCCATGATCCTCTCCGATTGATGGACGTCGTGCCGTGCCGCGCGGCCGCGCGGTTACTGCCCCACGCGGCATCGCGGGCTGCATTTCACCCGGTCCACCGCATCCCACTGCGACATGTCCGACAGGATCACCGTATCGCCCACGGCGAGCCCGCGCTTGATCTCCACCGTGCTCACCGAACTCCGGCCCAGTTCCACCTGAACCCGCGAGGCGTAGCTGCCGCCGTCGGTCACCTTGAACAGCCCCACCGTGCCCGAGCCCGCGCCATACCCCGGCCGGCCCGTAAACAACACATTGGTCAACTTCTCGATCGTAATGGTTCCGTCCACGCTCAGATCGGGCACGGCACCCGCCGGCAGCGCGCCGTCCAGCGCGACGTCCACCGTCACGGTACCATTCTGCGACGTCGGATCCTTTCGCGCTACGTGCCCGGGAATCACCCCGTTATGGGTATCGACCTGCGCCTTCTGTCCTACGGCCACATCCTTGGCCTGGGTTTCGGGAATCCGCAACACCGCCTTGAGCTTGCCAGGCTGTACCACCTTGGCCACCAGTTGCCCCTCGGTCACCCACTGGCCGAGCTCCAGTGTCTGGTCCTCCTGGAGCACGCCGGTGTCGCCGGCCCGCAGCATGAGCCCCTTGCGCTTGTTCTCCTGCGCCTCGGCCATCGTCCGGAGGAACTGCACCTGCGAACGCTGGGCGGCAATCTGCGAGTCGGCCTGCTGCCGCATGATCTGCAGCCGCTGCTGCTCGATCTTCATCCGACTCGCAAGCTCGTCCACCGACTGGCGGTTCTGCGCGACATCGTTGGCGGCGGCCAGGTGCCGCACGGCCAGCGAGTCCGTGGATCGCGCCGTGTTCGCCGCGGTGAGGTACTGCGTCTTGAGGCTGGCGATGGTGTTCTCTTCCGTGAGTTGGGCGCCGATCAGATCGCTCTGCATCTGGATCAGTTGCGACCGCGCCTGCGCCCACGCCTGCTGCGCCGAGAGTGCGGCGATCTCCACGTCGGGATTCGACATTTCGATAAGGACGGTGTTCGAATCCACCCGCTCACCAGGCTCGACGACGAGTCGGTCGATGCGCCCCGTAGCCGCCGCCGTGACCTGCCGGATGTGCTCGGGCACGAGATTGCCGGGGCCGCGCACCTCGAGCACCATGTCGCCCCGGCGCACGGTATCGGTCCACAAGGTGCCGCCGTCCACCGTCGGCGCCGCGGGCTTGAGACGCGAGAGCGCCACGGTGATCACGATGACCGCCACGACGCCGGCTCCATACGCCACGTACTTCTTCGTGTTCTTCTGCTTCGGGCGGGCAATGTCCACGCGATTCCTCGTCGGGGGAAGTCAACACCGTTCCCTCCCTCGTGTTGGCAAGGCCCATGCCAGATCGCATACGAGCCAAGTGCTTTGGTGCTGGATGGTTAGACCCGCGGCGGGGCCGGATGGTTTGAACGGCTTGTGCGGATGTGGGACTGTGCGTCCCACTTCCGGACACCGGTGAGCACCGCCTCTGCGTGGACTACGAGTGGGCCGGCGAGGGAGTGTCAGCCGGTCCCGGCCCGCGACGGCCTCAGTGGAAGATCACGCCGCCGGGACGGACTACCGGAAACCGCGATCCACCCATGCCGCCGGGCATCGGGATGTACACACCGGGAAACCGGCCGCGGCCGCCATGCGGTTCGCAGTTGTCGCCGCCCACTTCTCCACCGCGAATCACGGCGCCCAGGATCGGGCCGAAGCCTCCCCATCCCGATCCAGCTCGCCCTTGGTTCCCGGCGCCAGCGCCGAATCCGGGTTCGGTGGGCGCCGAACCTGGGCGCGGCGCGGTGGCCACGGGATCCTGATTCGGAATCGGCGCCGGCGCCGCGGCCACGGTCTGCACCTGCGGAACGGTCTGGTTGGCCGCAACCTGCGGAATGCGAGAGGCCTTGAGATCCGGCGCGTTCGACGCCAGCGCCTTGGGGCCGCGTGCCTTCACGAGATGCGCGGATTGCCGCGGCGCGCTCTCGGGTTGCGTTTCGAGCGCGTCGAAGTTGGCCGGGTTGACCTGCGGCGTAGCCAGGTTCATGGTCGTCGTGGACGCGAGCTTCAAATCACGCTGCAGGTCCACGTCGTTGGCCGAGACGGCGCGGCTGTTGTGTCCACACGCCGCAGCGGCGATGGCGATGGGGACCGCAACGACGATCAATGAACGGTTTCGCACAGCGCCTCCCGGCATCCGGCCCGGCCGGGCCGCAATGGTGTATACAATGATGCCCGCCGAAAGTTCTTGCAAGCGCGGCGCCGAATGTAAAGCTTCGATCGGTACGGTTAAGCACAAAATCTGCGAACTGATCATCTCCCATGGCCCACTCTCTTGCTCTGCGAGCACTCCTCGTTGCCTGCGCACTCACCGCTGCCTGTACGAGTCCGCCTCCGGAGCGTTCGGGGCTGACCCATGCGCAGGCCGAGGCGATCCGGGAGCAGATCCGCGACGAGGTCACGAAAGCGTACGATCTCTCGCAGCCCGACGTTGCCGATCGCATGCTCAGTCTCTATCCCGATTCGGGACGTATCATATCCGCGTCGGGCGGGGAGATCCTGACCACGCGCGATTCGCTCGCCGCCGGCATCCACTTCTTCTGGGACAACGTCGGCCGGTACATGCAGCATCCCACGTGGGTCTGGAAGCAGATGATCATCGACGTGCTCTCTCCGAACGCCGCGGTGATGACGGCGACGTACCACATTCCTCATCACACACCGGCGGGGAAACCGCATGACATCGGGGGCGCGTGGACCGCGGTCTTCGTACGTGAAGGACCGAAGTGGGTGATCATCCAGGAGCATCTGTCCGATCTTCCGGCGGCGGATACGACGAGGAATCAGCGGGAGTGAACACTGCAGGGTCGGAGTGAGCAGCACACGGAGATGGGCCGGGTGTCGGAGTTCCCCCTTTGCCCCGGTTCCAGCATGTGTGGTAAGATCTCCGTGGATGGCCTTTCGTCCGCTGCCGTTCCCCCCAACATCCTCCCCCATGC